>JAZOWH010000201.1:0-9610 GCA_045659165.1 Candidatus Fimenecus sp.
TCAAAGCGTACACCACCCTCTGTATCATGGTCAACTATTCGCGAAATACCACTATATTTCTTTGAATATGGACCCCAATTTCCTAAATGATTATACATCTTTTCTAATACTTTGCTCATAATGAATACCTCGCGTAAAAATATGTAAATATTATACCAAAAATTGTATTATTTTTCAATAAAATACGCAAAGTTTAATGCATTATTAGTGATTGTTTTTCAAATAAATATGTGATATTATATCATTAAGAATGTATCAGGGGGATTATGGAAATGACTGATAATAAAATTCATATAGCATATGGCTTTCACGTTAACTGTTACCACTCATATCGTGGGGACACAAATGACAATTTAGGTTTTGGTTCGGATATTAGAATTATCCGTAAAATTCTTGACACACTTACCGAATTCAATGAACAGGGAATTCCTGTCAAGGGTACTTGGGATACGGAAAACTTTTTCTCTTTACAGAAAATTTTACCTGAATATGCTCCTGATATCATTGAAAAAATGAAAGAGCGTGTTATCAAATATGGTGATGAAAACATCATAATGGGATATAACAATGGCGCGTTATCTGCTATGACAGAGGATGAATTCTGCGAAAGCATCAACCTTGCTGTTACTAATCCTGACGGTAGTGGTCTTGAAGATATTTTCGGTACTTGTGAAAAGATTGTTCGTCCACAGGAAGTTATGTTTACTCCGTCTCAGGTTTCTTTATACAACAAGCTTGGTGTCAAGGCACTTTGCCTTTATTACAGTTGCGTGCCTTTCGATGCATTCAGGACAATTATTCCAAGACTTTCTGACGAAGAAGCATTCAACCCACTCACCTACACCTACAAGGGTGAAAGCATGACAATTATTCCTACATATTCCAACTCCGATGTTTGTGATGCAGGTTGTCTTCGTGCATGGGTAAAAGATTTAAGACGCAAGCAGGAATCAGGTGAAATAAACAACGACCTTTTCCTTTTTATCAATATGGATGCTGATGCAATTTTCTGGGAAACAATCGACCTTGGAAAATTCACCGGTAAGGTTGCAAATACTGATGGTATCCACGGACTTGTAAAGGAAGTTGCTGACTTGCCATATGTTGTTTTTGATACTCCAGGTGGATACATCAAAAATCATAAGCCTATCGGTAAAATCGACTTTACTCACGATACTGCTGACGGTAATTTCACAGGATATGCTTCTTGGTCCGAAAAGCCATTTAACAGAAAAATTTGGACAAGAATTGAACGTGCAAGGGCTATGGCAAAGGTTACAAGCGAGAGTGATAAATTATCACCTTCATTCAACAACAGAGTGCTATTACTTTCTACAACTCATTTCGGTCTTGCTACTCCTGTGCTTAATATTCAAAGAGAAAAAACAGCACTTGAATTGAGTGACAAGGTTATTGCTGACGAAATGTCATGTATGCCAAAAACTGAAAAAATCACAGTTTATAACACAACAAAATCTCAATTACAATGTGTACAGATTGAAATTAAAGAGAAAATTGATGATGTTTCTTGTATACAGATTGAAGCAGACGGACTTGATAGTTTTGTTGCTGTACCGACTGATGACGAATGTAAATCTGCATTCATAATGATGAAGTTCAATGAAATAAAAGAAAAATATGAACTTAACATCAGTTTTAATGGTGTAAAAGAGAAAAAGAACTTTAAAAATCTTCTTGAAACTCCTCGTGTTTCACTTATGTTTACACCAAATGGTAACATTGCATTTGCACAGATTGACGGCAAGAAAATCGGTGGATACGACTTTTTACAGTCATATATCACTTATGGCAATAAGAAATACAATTTTGAAAACAAAAGTGTAACATCACTTTCTGTTGCAGGTAACGGCGAAGGTGTTCGCATTCAAGGTGAAATTCACTTGCCAAAGGAAATTAAATCAGGTAAATATACTTTTGATTTCTTTAAAACTGATTTCTCTGATGCAATTTTTGTTCGTACATCTGTTGAATACCCATACACAGCAGAAACAACATCAATTTCAACCGAAAACTCTGCGTTAGGACGATACAGCGATATGGAGTGGAAAGAAACCGTACCATTCCAGATTACACCTACACTTAATGGTGATATCTCTGTTATTAAGCGTAATTTCATGGATGATGCATCTGCATTCAGGACACAATCCTTCCCTGAATGTGATGCAAAAAATGATAAGGTTGACTCTTTCAATCATCAGTTGACAGGTGGTTTTGTTGGACTTTATGACGAAAATTGCGGTATCATTGTCGCAAATGCTCGTCAGGTGCTTTCATCAATGGCACATTGTCCTATGCGACTTGAAAAAGACAAAACTGTAAGAATGAATCCATACGGTACATACTACGGAAATCAGCGTCATCATTTCAGTCGTGGTAACGACGAAATTCTCAACACATACACTCTTGTTGCTGCACAAGGCAAGAGTATTGCTCCATCATATAATGGAAGCTCAGAAACTGCTCTTTTCGGACTTTATCCAATGAGTGAAAATGGAATTACAAAAGGAGAAAAAGCAGAAATTTGTGCATTTGCTGATGGTGCATTGATTACAACTGATGAAAACTCCCCTATTCAGCCGTTTACAGGTGACAACATTGTTGTTAAAGAAGGTAAC
The DNA here is from genome assembly GCA_045659165.1 of Candidatus Fimenecus sp. Taxonomy (GTDB): domain Bacteria; phylum Bacillota; class Clostridia; order Oscillospirales; family Acutalibacteraceae; genus Fimenecus. The sequence goes on from JAZOWH010000201.1 coordinate 2,637, forward strand.
GCAGACGGTATAAATGAAAAAGACCTGAAAAATCCCGTTTTGACAGGACTTTCAGGTAATCTTGGAAAATACATTACTAGAGGCGTGAAAGCTATTTCATACATTATCAAAACACAAATCAAAGCTAAATGATTTACAATACAACAAGTACAAATAAAGTATAGTCCCACATTTTTAAGTGGGCGCAACAGAAAAGACTACACAATTAACTCTGTGTGGTCTTTTTGTTTGAGTTTAACATAATTATGTATGGCAAAAGCATTTTCACTTTTTACGAAAGCGACAGCCTGAAAACTGTTGCTTTTTTCCTTATGCAAATGGTATAATTATTGAGTCAAATAAATTTACAGAGGTGTGTTAAATGGCACTTAAAATCAAACTCAAAAATGACAACTTAAAACTCATCCGTACCATTGACCCAAGACTCACATCTTATAATGTGGAGATGACAGAGGTTACCGGTGGTACTTTTTGGAAAGAATATACTCCTGAACAGGTTGCAGGATACGGAAAATTTCCTATGGTTGGTATTTCTAACCACGATGGTATGATGCAGGTTTATCCACCTGTTGATTTGTATAATCCTCGTGTAAGAAAATTCGCAAAAGAACTCGGCTCATTGTGGATTCGTGTTTCAGGCACATGGGCAACTAAAACATATTATGATTTTGACGGCCATACAAATGGTGTTGCGCCTGAAGGTTTCCAGAATCTTCTTACAAAAGAACAGTGGATTGGTGTTCTTGATTTTGTTAAGGCAGTCGACGGTAAATTGATTGTGTCTGTCGCAAACTGTGAGGGTATTCACTCTGCAAAAGAGCCTTGGAATCCAAGTCAGGCAAAATTACTCTTCGATTTCAGCCGAGATTATGGTGTGCCGATTGATGCAGCAGAATTTATGAACGAGCCTAATCTCCTTTCAGGCTCAGGTGCTCCTGAAGGTTACACTTTTGATGACTACATCCGTGACCAAGATATTTTCAATGCCTGGATTCGTGAAAACTACCCTGAAACTCTCGTAGTTGGTCCTTGCTCCGTTGGTGGCGGTAAAATGGGTAAGATGAAAATTGAAGAAGGTATTCTTAGACTTGTTCGTAATGCAGTTGGCACTGAAAAACTCCTTAAAGGCTCAAAAGTCAAGATGGATGTATTCAGTTATCACTATTACAACGGTGTTTCCGAGCGTATTGCTGCAGGTTTGAACTTTGTTCATTGGCCTGCTAACAAAGCACATACAGACGAATATCTTGAAGCTGCAGGTTACTGCGCAAAAGCAGCAGCAAAACTTCGTGATAAATATATGCCGGGTGCTCAACTTTGGGTTACTGAATCAGGTGACGCAGGTGGTGGAGGATGTACTTGGGCTTCAACATATCTGGATGTTATTCGTACACTCAATGAGCTTGGCACATTCGCAACAATTTCCGATGGTGTTATTTTCCATAATACACTTGCTTCATCTGCATATGGCTGGTTAAAGCACGGAACATTCGACCCACGTCCTAACTATTTCGCAGTTCTTCTTTGGAACAGACTTATGGGACAGACAGTTTATGATTCTGAAATTCCTGTTACTGAGGGTGCACACGTGTTCTGCCACTCTCGTAAGGATGGCAAGGATGGTTGTGCATACCTTGTAATCAACAACTCACTTAAAGAAAAGACAACAGTTGAGCTTCCAAAGGATGCAACATTGTATTCACTCGCAAGCTGTGGTGCTATGCGTGCAACAACAATGTGTCTTAACGGCAAACCATTGATGATGGGCAAAGACGATGAATTACCATCTCTTGAAGGTGTAAGTGTTAGCGGAACAATCGAACTAGAGCCTGGCTCATGTTCGTTTATTGTTATGTAATTTTAATTTATAAATTCAATACATTAACAAAAATCTTATTTTGAGTTGCAAAAAAGATAACTTTCATTATTATAAAAATATAACTTGACTTTTTCTCCTTTCAGAGTGATATATAACACACCCTGAAAGGAGATTTTTTATGACAACTTTAGAAAATTTATATTACGGAAATATATTCCCAGCAGATAAAGACATAACGCGTGAGAACGAGTATTCCTAACTATTAAATCTATCAATGCGAAAATGAAGAAAAGTTGAAGTATAATTATAGCAAACAGACAAAAACACCTATGAAGTTAGAAAGTTTAATCTAACCTCATAGGCATTTATCATTTACTCAAGTCCCATAAATTTCAAAATAACATAAACGATTATTATTGCAATAAACCATTTTGAACTGGTTGAGCTGTTGGAATATGAACTACTTCCTGATGAACTATTACCAGTATCAATTACAGATTTGTAATGGACATAATCGTGAGCATCTACTCTACCATCGTTATTCCAATCCATAAAAGCACCTCTTATTTTTTCAACTTTTTATATAAACGTTTGAATGTACTATCGCCTTTTTTACAAGTTATTGTATTAGTGTAACCATCTTTCCATTTCACTCTAAAAGTGACCTTATCACCAACTTTTACATCCACATATTCGTAATGTTCATAATAACCATATCCAACAGAATACCCCGTGTTTTGTTCTTGTCTTTTCACTACAGGTTCTATTTTTATAATTTCAGTTTCGATTACTGCAGTTTCATATCTTCTCATAATTACAAAATAGATAACCACACCGATAATTACTCCCGCAAAAACACCAAACAATAAAAACGGGAGTATATGCCATAATCCAATTACTGCAAAACACACTAATATAAATAAAATACCTAAAATTAATGATGACATACTCGACACCTCAAAATCAGAACTGTCCTAACAAACACAATAAAGCATATAATCCAAACAATAATGCAAAAAATGTAATCATTTAAAACATCTCCTTTTCTGATTACATAATATCACAGAATGGTCGATGTTACACTTTTTGTTTTTAAATTCAGTACTTAAAAACGGACTTATCTTTTCTTGCTACGATTTTTGAAGTCGTTGTCGATTTCGGCACTCCAGTCATCTGCCATACATTTACTTGCGCGGACATTACAAACTACTTTTGATACTGTTTCGTACAAAACTGATGTGCCTTGAGCATCGGCATTGTAGTTAACTGCACGATTACGGTCGATTCCATATCGTTTTGCAGTTTCGACAGCGTCAATATTAGCACCGATGAACAAAAACTCCCAACCGTATTTTTCTTTCTGTTTTTCAATCATCGCATTAAAGCCACCGATTGTGTCACTTTCAAGACCACTCATTGAGCCGCTTCTATCCAAAATAAATACGAGTTCTGTTAAATTTTTCTTCATTGTAACATCTTTTGGCATATATTTTATGTTGTTTTGTGTAGAGATTCTTCGCTACGATCAAAATGACAAAAAAGCAGGCATGGCAAACCCCTCAGTCTTTTTCTGCGAAAAAGACAGCTCCCCATCAAGTGGGGAGCCAAGATTTTATACTTATTTTTTGTTGTTTTTGTCGCGTTCACGGACTACAAAACGAGTTGGTGTACCTTCAAGTCCGAAAACTTCACGAATCTGGTTATCGATATATCTTTGATAACTATAATGGAACAAGTCCTTGTTATTTACAAAGCATACGAATGTTGGTGGTCGTGTTGATGCCTGAGTCATATAGTAAATCTTAAGTCGTTTACCTTTATCTGATGGTGGCTGAACACGAGCAGTTGCACCTGCAAGAACATCGTTAAGTTTGCCTGTTGAAATTCGCATTGCATTCTGAGCATCAACGAATTTTATAAGTTCAAAAAGTCTGTCTAATCTCTGTCCAGTTTTTGCAGAGATGAAGATAATCGGTGCATAGCTCATAAACGAGAAATCAACCATAAGTTTTTTACGGTATTTATCCATTGTCTGACCATCTTTTTCAACTAAGTCCCACTTATTTACTGCAATAATACAAGCTTTACCGAGTTCGTGAGCAATACCAGCAACCTTTGAGTCCTGTTCAGTAAAACCTTCGTTTGCATCAATCATAATAACGCAGACATCAGCTCTTTCAACTGCCATTCTTGCACGGATTACTGAATATTTTTCAATCTGGTCTTCAACTTTACTTTTACGACGGAGACCTGCTGTATCGATAAACATAAATGAACCATGTTCATTGTCTATATATGTGTCAGTTGCATCTCTTGTTGTACCTGCAATATTTGAAACGATAACTCTTTCTTCACCTGCAATTTTGTTGATAAGTGAAGATTTACCTGCGTTTGGTTTACCGATAACAGCAACCTTAACAGTTTCGCTTTCTTCTTCTGTTTCTGTTTCCTCAGGAAGATATTCAAGGACTTTATCAAGCAAGTCACCTGTACCATGACCATGTGCTGCAGAAACCTGAATAGGGTCACCAAGTCCAAGGTTATAGAATTCATAGAATTCTGCTGGTGGCTCACCCAATGAGTCAGCCTTATTAACGCAGAGAATAATTGGTTTATTACTCTTGATAAGCATTGTTGCAACTTCTTCGTCAGTAGCAACGACACCTGTTCTTACATCAGTAACAAATATGATTACATCAGCACTATCAATGGCAAGTTGTGCCTCACGACGCATCTGTGAAAGAATTATATCGTCTGAATACGGTTCAATACCACCTGTATCGATAAGTAACATTTCATGACCAAGCCACTCACAGTCACCATAGATTCTATCACGAGTTACACCAGGTGTATCATCAACGATTGAAAGTCTTTTACCGATAAGTTTATTAAAAAGTGTACTTTTACCGACGTTGGGACGTCCAACGATTGCTATTACGGGTTTTGCCATTATTCCACCCCCAGAATATCTTTTACAAGCTGACATCCGTCACCAGAAGTCAGAATTATTTTTGTGTTTAATCTTTCAGATAATTCCTCAACTGTCATATCGTCAAGGAATTTATTTTTATTTTCAGTATGATTTGTATAATCACTTATCATAGAACGAGGCAACAACAAGCATTCACCTAAATCTATGTTCTTCAGTTGCTCATAAAGGTCAACACCTGTTATAAGTCCTGAAACTGTTATAGTTTCACCAAAGAAATTGTTGATTATCTTTCTTACATTGATTTCAATTTGATATTTTTCTTCTGCCTTTTTAGAAAGGTCATAAAGATATGGATAAAAGTCCACACCTGTTGCAAGAGTAACTTTCTTGCGAGTTGGTTTTTCGTTGCAATAGTCCATTTCATCAAGGAAATCTTCACAGAACGAACGAACTAAACCAACACCATTATCAAGTTGGGGATATCCGTCATAATAGTCAGCATCCGGCAACTCTCTTTCTGCCTTAATGAAAAATTCATCAGCAGGATAGCAGAGTCTTACGCCCAATTCCTTACGGAATTTTTGGGAATATTCCTCAATTATATCAATTGTTTCCCCTGCCGTCTGTTTATTATAAGGCTTGAGTTCCTCAAGTCCTTCGCGGAATTTTGTAAGTCCCACAGGTACTGCTGCAATACTCTGCACAGCAGGATAAAGTGCTGACAACTGCTCAATGCTGTATCTTAATTCATCACCATCGTTATATCCTGGACAAAGAACAAGCTGTGTATTCATCTGAATACCTGCATCAGCAAATTTCTTAATGATATCAAGACATTTACCTGCATTCTTATTCTTCATCATCTGAACTCGCAAATCAGGGTTCATTGTATGAACTGAAATATTAACAGGACTGATGTGCATTTTAATAATGCGCTCAACTTCATGTTCGGAAATATTGGTAAGTGTAATATAATTACCAAAAAGGAAAGAAAGTCGACTATCATCGTCCTTAAAATAAAGACTATCACGCATTCCTTTTGGCAACTGGTCAATAAAACAGAAAACACACTTATTTTTGCAATGTTGTTGCTTGTCCATCAGGTATGTTTCAAACTGAAGTCCACAATTCGCACTATCAGTCTTAATAACCTTATATTTCCCATCATTACACTTAAAAGTCAGGGTTAAATATTGCTCTGTCATATAAAAATCATAGTCAAGTACATCCATTATTTCATTACCATTGATTTTAAGCAACTCATCACCTGCTGAAATACCCTTAAAGGCACAGACAGACTTGGGATTTACGCCACAAATTTTAACTGACAAAACATTCACCCTCTTTCATTTGTTTTTGAGCAAGACTAAAAGGCGGAGAGATTCGCTCTTTCCGCCTTAATTAAAACTGGAATAAATTATGCTTCTTCTTTAAGAGCAACAACCTGTCTACCCTTATACTGACCGCATTCACCACATACTCTGTGAGGTCTCTTGTAACCACCGCAATTTGGGCACTTTACAAGTTCAGGAGCTGTCATCTTCCATACGTTTGAACGTCTCTTATCTCTTCTTGTTTTTGAAACTCTTCTCTTAGGTACTGCCATGTGGGGCACCTCCTTATTATATTAATAAAAATTATTGATTAATCATCAAGCAACTCTAACAAAGCTGCAAGTCGTGGGTCAACATCTTTTTTACAATCACAAGGACCGTTATTAAGATTTTTACCACATTTGGAACAAAGTCCCTTACATTCCTCATCACACAAAAATCTTAATGGTAATGAGAAGATAACATCTTCACAAATAAGCGAAGATAAATCAAGCACCGAATTCTCAACAACAATATAATCGTCATTGTCTTCGTTGATGAGATTGTTAGCAAGTAAATGCTCAAAACTCAACTGAAAATCTTTTTTAAAGCTCTCGGCACATCGACTGCAAACCACGGTTGCTGAAAACTTTACACTTGCTGACAACGACACAATTCCCGTGTTATTCTCGATTTTACCACTAACCGCAATACCCGGTGTGTCAAGTGAAATATCGTCAGAAAGAGAGTATTCTGGTTCAAAGCAGAAATCGAATTCTTTTTTTGAGCCTTCAAGATTAAAAATCTGTTCAAGTTGAATATTCATAAAAACATTCCTCATCACATGCGTTAAATATTATATATTTATATTTCGTTTTTGTCAACAAAAATTTGACAACTTTTTTATTCA
>JAZOWH010000202.1:0-1689 GCA_045659165.1 Candidatus Fimenecus sp.
GTATGAATATAATCTTCAAGGTCACAAAGCGAGAATAACGGTCGCTGTTTTAGGCGAGCCTTAAAATCCACTTTTCCAAGTCAGGGTTTGGGCAAGCCCCTCACAAACATCAGGGGGTTAACACGACTTATTAAAGGAGCAGAATGATGAATCAAAATATTAAAGGGCAGGTAAAAGCTACTCGTAGTATTATAGTACGAGTAACAGCTATTATTTTGGCGATTGCCATTTTGTGTGCTGGAACAGCTTTCGCTGCCACAAGTGAGACTTCTTATATTGTAGATATTTATGAAGGCTCACAGGTAACAAGAATTGAAACTACTGAAACAGTAGCAGAAAAAGTTGTTGCCGAAGCAAAAATTCAGTTGTCTGAAAACGATAGACTTATACTTGATGATTTTAAACCAGGTAAGGACAGCAGAATTGAAATTTACCGTGCAAGTCATGTGACTTTTGTGCACGCAGACGGAAAAACTATCGATACTATATTTGCAGGAACAGTGGCAGAGCTTATCGAAAGTCAGGGTGTTACTCTCTCTGATACTCTTTTCTCAAGTGTCAACGTAAACGCTGTTGTGACAAACAATTTACGAGTTGAAATTATTAGTGCCTATGACATTATAATCAACGTTGACGGTGAAGAAAAAGCAGTACAGACTACTGTTAAAACAGTAGGTGACTTACTCAAGGAACAGGGCATTACTCTTGACGAGGATGATGAAGTATCTCCTACAGCTGACACAGTTCTTTCAAACAATTTAGTTGTTGATGTTCTTTGTGTTGAATATGTAACACGTGAGACAGAAGAAAAGATTCCTTTTACAACTGAAAAAGTTGAGACATCGGCTCTCAATAAGGGAACTGAAAAAGTTTCTCAAAAGGGTGTTGATGGTGTTAAAACCTTCACATATGAAGATAAGGTTGTAAACGGTGCTGTTGAATCTTCAGAACTTGTAAGTGAAACAGTTACAAAAGAGCCTGTTAAAGAGATTATCAAGGTTGGTACACTTGTTAAGAAAACATCAACAAAATTAGGTAACAATAAGATTGAGAAAAATGGCAAGCCTATTTCAGAGCTTGAACTTCCATCAAAATACTCAATTGATAAAAACAATGTTCCTACAGAATACAAATACACAATCAAGGGCAGAGGCGCAGCATATTGCATCCCTGGTGGTATAACTGCAACGGGCAGACCTGCAAAACCTGGTTACATCGCAGTTAATCCAAATCAGATTCCATATGGTACTGAATTGTGGATTGTATCAGATGATGGTGTTGTATATGGTTATGCTATCGCTGCTGATACAGGTGGATTTGTGAAGAAAGGTTACTTCACTTGTGACCTTTATATGAACAGCACAGAACAGTGTTTCCAGTGGGGAGACAGAGGCGTAACAATTTACGTATTATAATTTAAATGAGAAGAGTTCTTCGGAACTCTTCTTTTTTGTTTGCATTTCGGTATGTTTGTGGTAGAATATAGTTAATAAAACGATATGGAGTGAAGGATATGAAGGTTTTAAGCAGTTTACCGACAAATTATAGGGAGATTTTTTCTGTCAATTTGCAAACTGACAAGAAAATTGCAGTTAAATTAAATGTTGTAGCATTACTGATTTGTGTTGTAATGGCAGTACCTATGCATTTTCACATATCCATATTAACTCTTTTTGATTTTTCTCAAGG
>JAZOWH010000203.1:0-34736 GCA_045659165.1 Candidatus Fimenecus sp.
AAATATATAGAGGTGACATTATGAAAAAAACTATCCCATCTTCAATTTATGACAGAATTGAAAAGAATAACAAAAACCAGTACTATAAGATTGGTTATTATGATGTAAAAGAAAATCGTTTTTGTGAGGTTGCGAGGTTTCGCAATTCTTACAATGCAGTTAGCGGGGCAAATTATGGACTATTGCAAATTTGGTCAATTACTTTTAATTGGGCAGGTTATGAAATGCAAGGCGGTTATAATACATGCGGCGGTTATAATAAACCGATTGCTAACCTTGAAAGCATTTTATATGACTTCAAATATGCAATAGAAACGGATGAAATTATCACAGATTGTGGTTCTTTTGAAGGTTCAGCTTGCGGCTCTATTTTGTCTTTACTTGGTGAATTAAAAGATTATTTACAAAAACAATATACAATCAATCTTTTTATTATGGATTGCAACGGCTAAAAAATTATAGTGTTTTGTTTGGGTCACTTCAAAACCCGACAAGGTGGTATATATGACTAATTCAAATCTTTTTAATTATGTAACAAAATCAAAAAATGCTAGTGAAAGTCTGGCAGCGTTTTACTCATTATCTGATAGAAAAATTATTGATATTGAAGTAAAAGAAAATGGTTTAGACTTGTTCCGAGCTGGTTACATTGCAGCCATTGAGGAAATAGAACGCAATGCAAAAATTAAAAGCGATAAAAAAACCGGGAAATTTAATATTTACAATTTCCTTGACGCTGATATTTTGAAACAATGTAAAAATGGGAAATATGGGGCAAGGTTTTTTTTGTCTGGTGTATACCACGATAACGACAATAAAAAACTTGTTACTACCAACGGCCGATTTTTGGTTTATTGTGATAGTGAAAATATTGAGGAGTGTTTCCAAAATCAAATAGTTTCTAAAGATAACAGAATAATTGACGGTCGTTTCCCCTCTTGGCTGCGTGTTATTCCTGAAAAATCGGACTTGTTAGAAGTTCCTGATATTAAAGATAAAATCTTAACTTGTTCAAAATATGCAGCTATTAAAACACAACAGCAGGGTTTAAAGTGTAAAGATACATTTTATATTGACGGGCTGGCAGTATCTGGTTATATGCTTTTTATGGTGTCTAAGTTCATTAAAACACAAAAAAGCGTGAAAATTTATCGCAATAAAGAAAGCTGGTCAAAAAGCTGGGAAATTATTGGTGATAATGCGACAATGGTTTTTATGCCGTTGCAGAATATCGATAAAATTGTAAACGGTGAAGTAGAAAACCCGTTTACAAAAATTTACGACAGTTCAAAAAATATTCTCGTTGAGAATAACAATGCAACATAAAAAAATATAATGCAGGTTTCCCGGTCCTGATTAAAAAACCGGGAAGGAAGGAATATATGAAAACATTTTGGGAAAGTCTTTTAAATGCCGCATTGAAAAAGGCTTTTAAAGAAACCGATGTTGATAGCATCGTAGATTTTTATCGACAATAATTTTGCAGATGTTTCTAATAAAATCCGGGAAAATCTCTGTGAAAATCTCGGAGTTGACGACATCGACGAAGTATTGAAAGACGATATTAAAGACAAAATTATTGATTATCTGCAAGGAAATCTTTAATTAAAATAGTGCACCTCCCACACTTAAAAAGGGAGCAAGGAGTTATACCATGAATATGTTAAATAGTGCAATTTTAGAAGGTAACATTAAAAGTTACACAAAAAATGATGGGTTCATTGATTTTGTTGTGGCAAGTTCACGCTTTTCTATGAACGAAAATAATGAGCGTATCGAAGTTATCACAGAAGTTCCGTGTCAGGTTTTTAGTGAAATGATAAACAGTTTTGAAAGGCTTGCAGAAATCGGACGGGGTATTCGTGTGGTCGGCCGCCTTGCTGGTACAATAGGAAATATTATTCTTATTAGTGAGCATATAGAGTGGAAACCGAGCAAGAAGGAAGAAAAATAAAAGGGGGTATAATATGAGCAAGTATGAACAGAAAAAAAACTATTGGAGAGAACAGGCAATGGAGTTTCAAAGAACATTTGAATATATGAATTATGATACTTTAACATTGGCATTTATTCACACAAAGTTTTACAATGCAGCAAAACGCTATGGACTTCTCAAGGAGTTTAGGGAAAACGCTATATGCTAGGGGGTGCATTATGTTTGTAATAAAAGTATCTGGTGAATGGGGTTCATGCTATGTCGACAATAACAACGAACCTACAATGAAAAAAGACAAAGGAGCAAAGTTTCTGACCCGTCAAGACGCCGCAACCTATATCATGCAGAACTACAAGGCGTGGAAAGAAGTAAAAAAAGGTCATGAAACAATGACCGTTAAGCAGATGTAAAGGGGGTAATATATGCAAAGGAAATGGAAAACTGGACAAAAAGTTTTATATCGTAATAAAGTATATCGTATAGGCGGAGAAACAGAAAATGTCGTTTCTATAATTCCTTATAACGATATTGATAACGACAGGGCAAAACATCTTCTAAAAAAAGATTTTAGGAAAATAAAAATATTATAAAGGAGGTAGATATGTTTGCCATAAGATATTGTTATGATTTAGTCGGTCGTAACTACGACTACAAGATTTTTGAAACTGTCGGCTCGGCTCTTTCATGGTGGAAAGACCATGTCGGACCTGTCAATAAGAAGTTCTATAAAATACTTTATGTCATCCCACCGGGACAGAAAAACCCGGTTCAATGGTGTATCGACAATATAAAAGTGGTTGCAGACGCTTAAAAAACGGTCTACAATGGCTCTAGGATTGAAAAAACAGGGGGTCTATAGGGTTTTTAGTGTAATTACACTACCACCCTAAAATGACCCCTTAAAATTAAACATTTTCTAACTAACAAATGGGGGTGTAGTATGAAAAGAACAATTTACAAAAGCTGTGACCGTCTTTCAGAAGACAAGTCAAAGACAATGAAGAAACTTGCAGAAAAAATAATGAAGTTCTGCAGGGAAAACAAAATTGATAGACTTCACATCAATTTTATGTCGCAGGACTGTACGCCTGATGAAAAAGACAAAAATTATGGTAACTATGTCTATCTTTGTATGTCGGATGTAAAGAAAAACAACCTTTACAACATCTGCGAATGGGAGGAACGAGTATGAACGCAAATGCAAGACACGGACTAGGAAAAATCATAGCATTTTTTCTGTTTATCTGGTTGGTACGGTGGGCAAATGCAACACAGTATATCGGCAAAGACAATGGACTTACAAGTTATTATATTTGTAATGATAACAAGGAAGTTGCAGAGTTGTTGGGTTATGACGCAAATACTTTTGACCTGTCTAACTATAATATCGTGGCACGAAAAACAGAAAAACGCACCGAGAATGTCGGCATGTATGTCGTTATGATAAACATAGACGACACTTTTGTAGTGTGTTACCGGGCAGAAGAGTATGACATCTTCTTCTACTCATGGGACTTTGACGAATACTAAAAGGGGGTTTTAGAAAATGGCACAGTCAAAAGATTATAAAAACTATCTGCGTAGATGCAGATACAGACGACCTGAAGTAAGGGACAAGATATATAACTACAACAAGAAGTGGGCAGAAGAACATCGTGACCAAATGAATGAGTATCATAAAAGATACAGAGAGAAAAACAAGACGCAGCTTATACAGAAAATTGCTTACTACAATTCAAGAAGTTGCCGGGACCCTGTTATTGGCGATGTGTGTAAATACAATACACTCATAGCAAGAAAGCGTTATCATCCTGACCTTTACGAAGGAATTATACCTAAAGACTGTCTTATAAGGGACTTAGTAAAAGGAGTTGACAGAAAAGAAACGCAGAAGTACAATGAAGATAACCTCACCCAATAGGTTGTAAACTACATCAATTACCCCATAGGATTTAATCATGGTCTTGTGGGGTATTTTTTTTTATTTACGATAAAAGTTTCTGTAACTTTCTATCATTCCTTCTTTGACTGTCTGGCTTGAACCTAACGGGTCCCAATCTTTCAGTCTGAAATGATGAAGTTTAGTGCGTGGATTGTACCAATACTCAATGCTGAATACGGCTTTTTTATCTTTTAAGTTGGACTTTTCGCACCTGAAACTTTCCCATTCGTCTGCCATAAGGCTTGCCAGCTTTCCCCAGTCGTTTACAAAACAGTCAGAGTCAACGAGTCCTTTCTTTTTTGCAAGACGAAAATAAAAAAGCAGTTCGCTTTCCGGGACCTTGAAGAAATGGCACACGCATAAAAATCCGCATCCATACTTCCCTATCAGTTCAAGTTCTTTTTGTATTCCTTCTGTCATTCTAGTTCACCCCCATTATTATCAGGATTGTTGTCGTCAAAACCGTACTTGATATAAAAGAAATCGAGAGCGTTTTCCATATTCTTAACTTCTTCTCGTACTGTTTTAAGGTTGTTGATAATTCCCTGCAGCTCTGTTGACTGTTCTCTAATGTTATCTGCAATTCTTCCAACTGAATTGTGGCATTGTTCAATCGTTCTTCTACTGTCATCAAGTTCTCTTGAACATTCCTCAACTCGCTTTCCTGCGTCAGCCAGTTCTCGCTCAAGAGCGTCAATTTTAGTATCTGCTCGTCTAATAGCGAGATTGTCGATGATTGACTGTGTAACAAGAAGGGCGACAAACATAATAATACAACTGATAATGCCAACCCTTTTATATTTGCTTTCATCCATATTCACCTCTGACTTGATTATAACACACACTATGGTATAATCAATACATCAATCTATAAGGAGTGTTGATATGAACTTTGCAAACATTTCTATCGTTATGTACGGCATAAAAAAATGCAGCGGCTCTTGTCTTTACTGTTCTGCTGCATCCACTATGGACTATCGTTCAAAGGCTAACAAGACAACTTTCGTTATGAACTCCAAAAAACTCAAGGCAAAAATCTTGGAGTTCTGTAAAGAGCCTTTAGAAGAAGGCAAAAAAGCAGACGGGACATCCCTGAACATTGACATCTGGGGCGGTAATCCCGTGGAAAACTTCGAGCCTTTCAAAAAGGTTGTTGATTTTTGCGAAACACAACTCAAAGAGTTCCGTGAAGTAAAACTGCATACATCTGGAAACGGCCTTGAACTTCGTGACCGGGATTTGTGCGATTACCTTATCAAACACAACATTCATTATCAGTTGTCGCATGACGGACTTGGTCAATGGTTACGCACAGGCGAGATTGACCCGCTTTACTGGGAAAAAACCAAAGATAATATTGTGGAGCTGGCAAGAAACGGCATCCTTGACTGGATAAACTGTACGCTTTCTGCACGCAATCCTTCTTTCTTTGACAACATTAACTACTGGAAAAAATGGCTCATAGATAACAAGCTGCTCGGCATTGACCTGACTGTAAAACTTAATCATATCTATGACGGCACTCCACCTATTACAAAAAAATGGATGTTCAAGGACAACGCACAGATAAAAAAAGGTGAAGTCATAGGAGATTTATGTTTCCACGGTGAAACCCTGCAAAACTATTTGCATGAGTTCAGGAAACTTGCCTACATTCTTCTTACTCCGGGCATGGTAAATGACCCTTTGTGGCGACCTTTTGCAAATTACATTGTTGAACAGTCAAAGCGTTACAGAATAATTAAAGAGGCTCGTGAGGCGGGTTCTTGCGTTGCTTTCCAAAGGGGTCTGACAGATAAAAACTTTGCCATTGATACAAAGGGAGAATACTGTCAATGTAACCTTATTGACAGTTCATCAAAGGTAAAAAATCCGGGGGCAAAACAACCAGACTACTGTAAGGACTGTAAATATAAAATGCTTGCCGAGTGTAATCCTTGCGGCTCTGAATGTATGCCGAAAAAATGCGAGTATCATTGGTGGTGGGCAAAAACCCTTGAAGAAACCTTCCAAGTACACGAAATTATAAATCAGTTGACACAGAATAATAGGCAGAATACAAAGAACAACTCATGCGGTTGTAAAAAACCGAAAGGCAATGACCCGGTATTCTGCGTCAAGAATTATTCACTTTAAGGAGCATTTGAACAGGCGGCATGGTAACTGTAACACTCGCTGAAACAAGTGGTGCATGACTGTCCGCCTTCACAAGTGTCATTACAACTCTGGCAATCGTTACATCCCTGACATACTCCGTCACAACTCTGACAGTCGTAACATCTTGAGTCGCATTGTGTATCGCATCCTGTGTCACAGCTCTGACAGGTATCACAACTCTGACAAGTTCCGTTACATAACTGACATCCATAGCATCTAGTGTTGCATTGAGTGTCACAACCTGCATTGCATGACTGACAGGTATCACAATCCTGACAAGTTCCATTGCATAACTGACAACCGTCACAAGAGTAACATTCATCATCGCAGTTTCCGTTGCACGAAGTACAACCTGAATAGCATCCGCCGTTGCAAGAGCCATTGCAAGAACTGTTACAACCATAGCAGGAAGTATTGCATGTTCCGTTGCAGGTATTACAACCATTGCAGTTTGGACAGGTAGAGTTTCCACTGCCGTAACAACAGGCATAAGACGACACCTGACAACCACCATAACAAACCTGACAAGACTTACAGGTAGCAGTACAATAATTATCGCCATAACATTTATTGTTACTGCAACTACACCAGTTACCCTGACTACTCGGACAATAACCCGGACAAGTACCGCCGTAAGAACCATAGCAACTGTTACATTCAGAATAAGAAGTGCATGAATGAATGCCATAAGAACCATAACAGGTGTTTACGCACGATGTTCTACAAGAACCCTGCCCACTTGTACAATAGCCAGAGCAGGTTGAGTAAGAACCAAAACAGTTACCCGTACAACCCGACTGCATTATTGAATAGCAGGTAGCGGCACAACTTTGTGGAGAAACACAAACCTGACAGACATCACAGTTTGTAAGGCAGATTGTATTATCGCCATAGCATGTAGTGTCGCAGGTCTGACAACCGTCACAAAGATTACAAGTTCCTTTGCAAGAACCATTGTATGCGGTACAACCTGACTGACAGGTAATGCATCCACCATGAACAGAATAGCAGCTTGTGTCACAGTTCGAGTTACAGTTATTACAACCATTGCAGACTATGTTACAAGACTGACAATCATCATTACAGGTAGAGTCACATTGACTGTCGCAGGACTGACACCCATAACATCGCTGGCAAGTACCTACATAACTTTGACATTCATCGTTACAATTAGAATTGCATTGAGTGTCACAAGACTGACAACCATAACATTCTTCGCACGCTCCGTCATAACTCTGGCAGATAGAATTGCAGACGCTGTCACACACATCATCACAAGCCTGACAACCGAAACAATTAGGAGTACACGCAAGGTTTCCGTCACAACTGTTACAGGTAGCACAAGTCTTTTTGCGTTGAAAAGAAACGGTATGCTGATTACTGTCCCTTGCCCGTAAAGAGCCATTGTAAGTAATGCACATCCTTAAATGATAATCTGCATTGTTACGCTCTGCGTTGATAGTTCCTACATCTGCATTGTTGTAAAGAGGATAAACTTCAATTTCGCCATGACTGTTTATAATTCTAATCTGTGCCATTATGCAGTACGCTCCCATATTTTAATTGCATAGTTATCTGGTCTTGCCTCTGTTCCACCACTACTACCTATAGTGTGTTTGTGTCCACCATCTGTTATGGTATGAGCATGGTTTGCGTTAAGGTTCATTGTATAACCCTCAACAATCCTTTTAGCAGTACCTGTTGCCTGCCATACACCAAGCCCCGTAGCAATAGAAGACACAATTCCACTTCTTGAAACAGCGGCATCACCAACTGTAAAACCTACTGGCTTTGCCCAACCTGTCAAATTACTATTTGTATTAACAGAAAGTCCTGTTGTCGCACTATCTGTTTTATTATCAGTACCATGACTGTGGCTCTTATTCTGGCTTGTCTGCAGATTACCAAGTGTATCACCATAACCAAAGAAGTCGCCCGATGTTCCGTTCTTGTAGGCTCTGAAAAACGCTCCTTCATAATTTGCAGTAATATCAGTCCAAGTAGAATAGTTACCCCATAAAGTGTTAGGGTCTTTCTTGCCCGGATATTGTATATAAACTTCGCCTACTGGATGCACAATATCAAAAACAGAAGAAGGCTGCTCGCTGTTCGTTCCGTCATCAATCCATATAGGGATTTTATTCTTAATGTAGTCAGGAGCCTGACTATCCGATTGTTCCCAGTCTGCCTGAACGGGCTGAATGTCGTCAATAGCCTGCTTTACTGTTTTTGTAGAAGAATAGTCAATGTCGTTAGCGTCAAGAACTACATCACCTGTCTGTCCGTTTACACTTGAAACTGCACCTGCAGGGAGTTTTTCCCACATATCGTCCGTGCCGTCATAAATTACACGGTCGTTTACTACAAAGGTTATGGTGTTCCCCGTTCCGAAGGTAACAGTTCCGGGAGCAGAACATACATAAAAGTCGCCGTTAGTTCCAACACCGTCTTCCAAGTGCGGAGTATTTGTTGATGCGTCCCACTTGCCTTTGTACTCCATAGCACTCTCTGGCAACTGTGAATAAGGCACACGACCATTACTGTCAAGGGTGGCAACACCACCTGCAACACCCTTTTCGCTTGTCGGTATAAATGGCAGTTCTACTGTCACTATCTGTGGGTCGGAGTTTTCATTTACTCCCATTGTAAATACAAGGTTGTTTCCTTCAAGATTAAGCGTTGCTGTTTCCGAAGGAATGATTGCAAAAACCTGACTGTTGTCTGCATTGACAATGGTCAACTGTCTGCTTGGCTCATACCATACAAGTTGACGGACTCCGACATTGTTTAATCTTTCAGTAAGAAGCTCAATGCTTTCGTCTGTTTCTTCCTGCTTTCCTTCAAGCGTTTCAACACGCTCATCCAATTCTTCTGCCTTGTCCTGCAAAGCAATAATCTGTGGAGTAAAGTCGGGCCCACCACTTCCGCCTGAATTGTTTATTGAGATATTCTGAACTGTCGTATTCTTTACACCACCGACAACTTCACCCTGCCCTCGTTGAAGGGCAATTAAAGCAGCGTTGATGTCGTCTATAGTAAGTCCGTTTACAAGTACCATATAGCACCCCTAGATATTTATATGAGCAATCTGACCTTCTATTGCACCGTCTTCTACATAGTCATATCTTATGTCTATGATAGGGAAAGTTGTCTGAACTTCAAGAGCAATTCCAAGTCCCTTGTTGTACTGCGGTGTATACTTTACGAGCATGGTGTTTGTTTCTGCATCCCATTCTTCGCCTTCTTCCCCACCAATGTTTACAGTCTTCTCGTCTGTCTGAACTCCGATGTCTGTAACAGTATGACCCTTAAACTTAATCATTCCTTCTGCATCTGCTACATCCTGATTATAAAGCCTTATGTAGACATTGTTAATTGTTATTGGTGTTTTTCCGTTTCCATAATATTTTGTTATAAAATGAATATTATTACTTTCGTATTCTGCCAACGGATTATATGACCAGTAATATGATGCACTTGTATCATCAACAAGGTTTATAATGAACTTGTCAGGATAGAAGAATATATCCTTGATGTCCCTTTCTTCGTATGTAGGGTCTTCACCTTCCTGCTCTGGCGGTATTTCTACCGTAAATCTGTCAAGACAGTATGTACCCAAGTCAGAGAAAACAAGCAGACCGATGTTTGTGTCAAGGAATAATTCCTGTGTTGCCGGGTTATACCACTTATTCTTTATGTCTGTAAGGTCGTTTGCATACTGTGACAAAGCCATAATACAGTTTCCCTTGAATGAGTAAATGGCTCTGTTTTGTGCCGACCAGAACAAAGCCTGTGTAGGCAATGCTCCAAGATATTCCATGTTTGTAATATCACAGACAACTTCAACCCCAACTCCGTTTGAGTAGTTCATTTGATAGAGCCTTGTTTCGCTTACACCGTAATAACTTGACTGCAATACGAAAGCGTCTTTGAGTTCTTCTACACCGTCTAACAGATAGTAAGCCATGATAGGAATTACATTGTTGAAGTATACCAGCTTGTAGGCAATTCCGTCTGAAATTACCATATCCTTGTTGTTGTAAGAACTGATGAACCTTGTGAAAAGGTTAGGGTTATATCTTACATTTCCGTTTTCTGCAATCGGATAGACTGCATAAGGATTTACAAGGTCATTGTCAATGTATTTCATTTTGTTCTGATAAGAACATATATAAGCTGCCGATGTACTGTTGCCGTCACCTCTGTAAAGGTCGATGCCTTCTACTGCCCCGTAAGGCACACCACAAGAAATGAAAGCACATTGCAGAATGACTCTTGAATAATTTATAGCACCGAGTTCAAGTCCCGTAATCGTGTCTTTCGTTTCTTCGTAGTTGGCATTTTGGGCGGTAATGATTAGACCGCTAAAAAGCGTTGAAGTAAGCAGACTTCTGAACACAGAATTGTTTGTATATTCTGTAAACTCATAGCCGTACATGACACGGTTGTTGTAGTCACTTGCCCAATGTCGTTTTAAGCCTGTCTTTGTGTCGTAACAGTTGAAGTAGTTTGTTGTGTTGAGTACGACATATCTGTTTTCGACAATACGGTAATCCCATTCATTTCCTGTCGTAACAATTTCGACCTTCCACAAGTGGTTGTTGTTGTCCTTGTAATAAAGCGTGTCAGAATTGATTGCCGGGCAGAACTCTCCGTCAACTGTAAACCAGTCGGCAAGAATAGTTCCGATGTAATCCTTCTTTTCATAACACGCAATATTTGAGATAAGGTTGTTGTTATACAGAAGTCTGAAACCTTCCGAGTTCGTCGTGTTCTTTATGCCACCCTGCATATTGCCGCCAGTTCCACTATGAACACCTGCGTAAAGGTGTGCAGGGTTAGTCGTAGAAAGACTGTCAATGAGAATGTTTATATATTGCTTGTCTGTTGCCTTTGCCTTAAACAAATAGGTTGTACGCAGATAACCGTTACCGATAGAAAGGTTCATTCCCTTGAAATATTTTGGGAAAATATTTGTACTGTCGTCTTGGTCGTATGCAATATTGAAAGTCGCAGTTGATGTATAACTGATTTTCTTTGTGGTCGTGTCAAACGAAGTGAAGTTACCTGCCAACGCAAACAGTTTTGTCGGCAACGGTGTATTTTCGCCATAACCCAAAGAGCCTACCGCATACAGTTTTCCGTCATCCATACAACAGTCTACATCTTTCAATGCCTGTTCTGTGTATTGTGATTTGTATTGATAACTAATTGTTTTATCTCTGGTCTGATAACCATAATTAAAACAACTTCTCGTAGGGTCATTATGAGCTGCCCAATAGTTAGCATTATACCAAGTAGGCTCGATAGGAATGCCCGAAACTCCTTGATAGGACAACCACAATTTTTTACCAAATATCATGTTATAATTCCAACCGCCCGGTAATGTATCGCCACCCTTGTCTACCCAGTTAAAATCGTCATTGAAAGACAGATAACTGGATGCGTCTGCATTGTCCCAGAATGTTCCGTCTGCAAGAGCACCACCAACTGTTCCGTCATAACACATATTTTCAACTTTCATTCCCGTTCCGTTATAGCCGCCAAAAGTTGTTTCTTTTGTTGTATAAGAAGGAGCTGCGTCTTTATTGTTTGCATTGTTAGGGTCAAGAGTCCAATATTTAATTGTTCCGTAAAAGTTTAAGTTTGCATTTATAGTGGGCGGAGTATTGTTAGGCTCCCAAGCAGGGCGGAGATAGGCAGGAAGATGCAATATTCCCGTAGCCGTTGAAAAATCTGCACTATCTGGTACTACAAGTCCTGTTCCATATCGGTCAATGTTTGTTGTCGTTGTATTGCCTGTTATTATCTGCAATCTGTATCTGTTTTTTGGAGCAGTAGAATACTCACCAGTATGGTCTTTATAATCCCAATAATAAACATTTCGATAATATCTTATTGCATTTTCCGAAGGCTCAAACCTGAATGTTTCCAAGTCTCTAGGGTTGTTCGTATCACCTGATGCTAAAGTAACTTCGATAGGCAGCTTATGAGCAGAGATTTCAAAATATACTTCCTGTCGTTGTCCGAAGTTCACGATATTATAATTGCTCGGTTGAGGGCCTGAATATGTCCCGGAAGATGCACTTTTAGTCTTTACCAGACAGAATATTGTAGCAGTCGATGTTTTTGTTTCATATCGTGTCGGATAGGTTGTAGAGTCATAGAAGGTAGGATTGTCATAGACTAACCCGTTCTGTATATAAATGTTCTTTACATCTGTCGATGAAATATTTGCACCACTTGTACCGAACATGGAAACAAGCATTTTGTGGTCGTCTAATACACCGACCTGAATTAAAGGCGAAACTACATTAAAACCTTCCCACTTGGTAGGCACCTGTCCACTCTCGCCATAAGCAGTATAATTTGCACCATTGTCGTTCCATGCAAGATAATAGCCATACGCACGGTCTGTGCGAAGGTACAATATTGCAATTCCGTAGGCACTATATGTATCGTTTGCAAAGGCTTTTGTCTTTACAATTCTGTTACAGTTTTCGATTGTGTATGTTACGACAGACGCACCATGAAGGCTGTACTGTATGTCTGTTCCTGAAAGTTCTTTGACCCAAGTAAGAGTATCGTCTTCTGAAACTGCGAGTGCAGAGTAATCCTGATTGACTTCTGTCTTTTTTAATTTCTTTGAACCAACGCCAGATAATACGGCAACATCGTTTTTATATAAAACTCCGTCAATCCAGTCATATTTATCATCACCTATGAAAAAATCATGGTGGACTTCTTCAAACTTATAAAGGGGACTTAAACAGTTCCCGTACACAGGAGCGTTACATTTGTTCCACCCCTTAAAATCTTCAATGTCAACTTTCTGCTTGTTCAAGCATAAATCTGCCTGTAAAGGTATATTCCTAATTATCCCTTTCTTCATAATCTACCTCTTTCTTTGTTGCCTTCTGTGCAACATTCCCGGTGATATAAAAGCCTATCAAGGCAACGATTTGATTAGTTACATCGTATTCATTTATAATTGATAAAGCGGTGAGTACACCGATACCGATTAGAACCATAGCACTTTTTCTGCTTTTGAATAATGCAATCATTTTCCCTTGTCCTTCAAGTATTGGATGTCCTTTGTTATACCTTCAATCTTGATGTTTGTTTCATAAATGCTTGCAGTCAGAACATCCAGCTTTTCTTCAATTCTGCTTTCAAGTTTTGTCTGTTTCTTTTCAACATCCGAAACTCTTTGTGAGATTTTACCGACCCATACTCCGTACCCGATTAAAGTTCCAATAAGTCCGAGTCCTGTTGCTATTACTCCTATTTCCATATACCCACCTCAACTACATAATAGCACAATTAAAAAAAAATGCCACCCTTTTTGAGAGTGGCATTTTGCAATTTAATTCTTATTCTTACGCACCAAGCGGTGTCTGGTTGTAGAAGATACCTACACCGTTTACAGAAGGGTTGAGAACAACGAATGAACCGTATACTGAAAGTGATACGAGAACATCTGGACCGTTGTCTGAACCTGAACCCGGCTGAACATTCAAGATGTCATCGAAGATAAGTCCCATTTCGTGTTTTTCGTCACCGTCAACATCAGGGATTTCTGGTTTACCCGGTTCGTTTCCTGCAATACCGTCATTGTCGAACTTCTCAACATTTGTGTATGTCCAAAGTTCGATTGTATCCATGTCAAGAACATAGAATACACCTTCAGGACAGTATGGGTCGTCATAAACATTTTCAATCCAAGAAGTTGAGAAAGCAAAGTTAAGAGTTGATGTACCCTTTGTCTGCTTAACCTTCTTGTCAAGTCCGTTTGTAACATAAGCGTTAGTAAGACTTGTTGACTGTGCAACTGTTTTCCAGTCTGCATCGTTCATAACAATCATATCTGCCTGTGAACCAAAGCGGCGACATCTGCGGATAAGTTCTTCAACTGTCTTGTATGGGTCTTCGCTTGAACCCGGTTTGTAGAAGTTACCTGCAAGTGCCTCAACATTTACAGAACGGTTTACACCGAAGAATAATGTTTCGATATAGTTAGTCCAAGCTGTGTCTGTACGAGAGTTTACATAAGGCAGCCAACCTGCAAGTCCCATAGGGAGAAGAGGGTTGTCACTTGCGTCTGTTGAACCTTCGTAACAGATATAATAAGTAGTAGCAGCAGTAAGAGAAATGCTTGCGGCAGTTGTGTTCTTGAATGTAACACTTGTGCCGTTGATAGCAGTTACTTCTACAGGTCCCAAACTGTCACTTTCGTCACCAACTTCTACGGTAAATACAACGCCCATACCAACAGCAAGTTTCATAGCACAAGAACCCTGTACTGTGAAAGTCTGTTCACTGTTAGCAGTCCAAGTAATTCCGTCACCTGCAGGGATTGTAACAGAACCGATAAGTCCGTGTCCGTTGCCATAGAAAGCACCTGCGAGCATCTTGCGAAGTGACTCGTTTGAGGCAAACATCTTGTTGCCAGCAACCTTCATGTAAGCACCCTTCTTTGAAAGTGATGCCTGAACTTCCTGCTGGTTCATAGAGTAACAAGAGAACAACTGTCCCGGTGTTACCTTGAACTCCACATTGCGTGAAGTTACGGCTGCACGGGCTTTTGCCTTGTTGTAGTTTGCACCAACAGCACCACCACTTGAATAAAGAGCTGAAAAAGCCTGCTCTTTACCTTCAACACGAGTTTTCTTGATTTTCTTAACTACAGGTGAGTTACGGAAAAGCAAGTTCTCGACACCGTCTTTGTACCAAGTCTTTAAGATAGCCTTGATAGCGTCATTAACATTAAGTGCCAATGTAGTATCCTTCCTTGTGATTTTCGCCACAAGGAGCGTGTAGCCAACCTTTCGGGTTGACAATTTGTTTGATATAAAACTACCATACGGTAGTCAATTCCTAAAAAAAATATAAGCCAAAATTAGTTTTATGTCAAACTAATATCGTCTGTCGAGGCACGGGCATAGACATCCTCGCCAGACCCTATGGTTATACCACCTTCTGTTACCGAACCAATAGTAAACCAAGCGAACTGCGAAGAATATTCTACAGCTATCTGTAATGCTTTGTCGCTTGTAGTCGGGGTTGGTGTTATTGTATAACAATATTCATTACTTGGGGCAAAACGCCAAGCATACAGAGTTCCAACTCCACTTGGAATGTTTGACAATGTTACAGTTGCCTTTTTCATACCGTCTTTGCCCGAAGTCGGATTGATTACTACAGGCTCGGTGTAGGTAGAAACATTGATTGTCGCAGTCTTATTGTTGTCAAGTTTTGCACTTCCACCCTGCTCAATGATATTTGCATAAGCATCTTCTTTGTTTGCTCCGAGTTTGAGCATTTTAATATCACCGTTGACATCTTGCTGGAAGTCGGTGATTACTGGGTTTACCATTAAGTTCATATTATCTCCTTGTCGTAACTGGTATATCGTCACGACCTTTTTTGTTTTTGGCAGCATAGTCGTCAAGGGACTTCTGGAAGTCTGCCATTTCGTCTACTTCGATTTTACCGTTGTCGTTGGTGTCGATTTCGTCTTTGTCCCATTCGTCAAGAACCTTGTCAATATCTGCATAAGGATTTTGTTCACCTTCGCCCCACAAGGTTTTTGAAGTGTAGTTGTTCGGTTCAACTTCTTCGTCTTCCCCAACATATTCGTAAAATGGTTGAAAGTCTTTTGATTTTAAGAAGTCGTCAATGCTCATTTTCTTATAAGCCTTGTAATTTTCTTTCAAAGCAGCTTTGTCTTCGTCACTCATATCTTTTGAGTAATTTGCATTAAGGTATGGAGTTGCCATAAACCTCTTGACTACATCTTCGTTATCCCATACCCAATCGGGATTGTCACTTGCTCTGATTTTTCTTTTCTTTTTGTCCTTTGCACCCGGTGGAACAAAGTTGTCTTTGATTGCGTCAAGAGATTTGTCGTTGACTACTTCGTAAGTATCGTCTTTATTCTTAAAATCTTTAAGTGTATCATAGAACTCGTCTATATCAAGTTCTTCAATACCTTTGGATTTGCAATATTCTTCAAACGCCTTTTTTTCTTCGACAGAAGGGAGTTCTTTAATTTTCCCACTTGTCCAATCAATAATAGGAAGTTTCTGATTTGCCATAAGCCTAGTACCTCTTTCCTTTCATTTTGGCATAAGCGTCGTCAAGTTCCTTCTGAAACTGCTCTTCTTCGGTTACTTCTTCTTCACCTTCTGTTTCTTCGCCCTCTGGCTCTGTGTCGGCTTGTATATCTTTAACTTCGCCATTTTCGATTTCAACTGTTGCGTTCAGATTTTCAGGTTCAACACCAAAAGCCTTTGCAATAGGAGCAAGACTTTCGTCAATGCTCTTGATAAGCATATCTACCCACTCATCGCTGTCGTCTTCGGTTTCGTTCCAAGCGTCATAACTTGCCTTCAACAAGTCAAAGTCGTCACCTTCTGTTGCCTTTAGTTTTTCGGCATAAGGTTTCAGCTTTTCACCATAACGCTCGCTCCATATATCAGTAGCCTCTTTGTACTTCTTCTCGTTGTAGTCGTCTTCGATAGGCTTGATAATTCCGTTGTGAACCAAGTCTTTAAGGTCTTCAAGTTCTGCCCGCAGACTTTTAATTTCATTCAACAATTCTTCGTTTTCCATAGTTTTTCTATGCTCCTTCTTCTGTTGTTATCTGCGGTGTTGCAAGTTCTACCTGCTCCTGCCCGCCTGCTTGTTGTTGAAATGCAGTAGGGTCGATAGGCATATTCTGCATTTGTTCCTGTTGCACTTCTGCCATTTCTTCCTGTGCATTATTTTCTTTATCTATTACATTTTGATACAACTGTATCAATTTTGCAATATCTTTTCCATTTTTTTCATGGTCACTTGCTCTCAACGAAAGACAAGTGTTTATGATTTCTGACTTCAATAACTGTGTAGAAACATAGTCTGGTACATCAAACATATCTTTCATTACACAGTCGTCAATAACTGTCATTACGGCATTGATAGAATTGTTTGCAATAGAATATCCGTTTTCAAGGTCAGGGATTTCCATAAGCTGTGCAATTCTTTCTGGTGGAATAACACCACTTTGAGCAAGAACCTGTAACTGCTGCAACTTTGTAGCAGGGTCTTTTGAAAGTGCGTCTGCACCACTATACTGAATGCTCATGTTTTCGTATTCGTTTACAATGTCTGCCCACTTCAAGTTTATGCGTTTCTGATTTGCAGGAAGAATGTCGTCTTTAGGGTCAAAGACTTCGATACAAGTCCTTGCTATGTCTACATACATTCTGATTACCTGATTAAACTGTGTCTGAAAACGCTCGCTTTCAATGTTTGTAATTGTTCTTAAACCAAGTCCGCTATCAATACCGACAGGCTTTGCACTTTGGGCTGACAGTTTTGAGATACCTGTCAATTCGTATGCAGTAGTCTTTAAGTTGTCGAGCAACTGTATATACTGGTCATCAATGAAAGCCGGAGTTGAAGATGTAACAGGTGAACCCGTCATATTTGGAGTTGGTCGGTATGTAACGACATTACCAACTCTGTTGTTCAACTGGCTTACCTTTACCTGACTTCCTTCTGGTACAAAGAATGTCAATGCAGGGTTCAATCTTGATGCCTCTGTAATTTTCTGCAAGATTGTGTCAATTTCAATCTGAATACCGTAAAGAAGGTCAACGATAGATGTACTGTCGTTTCCTAAAACAGGGCAACTGTAATGTATACAGACAAAAGGTAATGTCGGTCTGTCATAAGGCTCGATAAATACCTGATTGTCCTGTTGTATATAAACGGCTTTTGTTTGGTTTGCAATGTCATAATACCAGCCTACATCCACATACTCTAAATCTATGTTCTTCAATTTCTTTCTGTACTTTTCATCAAGTAAGGTCAATGGCAACTGTTTCTGCTTGTAATAAATGCGTGTCAGTTTGCCGTAACTTTCTTCCGAAGGTCTTGTGTAGATATTGAAAGGCAATGCCCGCTTGATTTTCTTTTCAAGTTCATCGCACCATATCCAGCCTTTAGAGAAAATACAACAATCTCTAAAAACCATATCAACCGTCTGACCTACATTCTGCATATCATACAGAAGGTCAAAATACTGTTGAGCCTGTTTACAGATTTGAAAGTCCCGAAAAGAACCATGAACTGTATTGAAAAACGGTCGTACCTTCTGGGCGGCTATCTTTGAAACAAGGGTATCAATACAACTCTTAATGATATTCTGTTGAACATCACTACTTGTTTCTTCGTACCCTCTGTAATAATAGCCGATTGTCGAACCGTCTTTAATGTCGTCAATGTTGCAGTTTCTTGTGTACTCATAAAGGCGTAAGTTTCTGTTGAACTTTCCACGATATTTTTCACCAAGAGAAACCAATTCGTTTATTGCTTTTTTTGCCTGTTCTTTGTTTAACATCTTACACCTGCCCGTTTGCCCCGCCGTCTGGATTTGTACTCCATGTAGAAGGGTAGTTTTCTGCATTATTTACAGACTGCTGCGAGCCTGCCAATTTTGCATTTACAACACTCTGCATATCTAAAAATCGCATAGCCATATTTTGTTGCGTCTGTTTTAATTTATCATACTTCATCCCTTTCCTTAAAGCAATTTTCTCACTTGCCTTTTGTGTGTCATTTAAAAACATAAACGCTCCTTATCGATTAAAAGAATTATAAACCTTTGTCAGTCTTTCTATCGACTCTTGTAAAGTTGGGTCATTATCTGTTTTTTCTAATAACTTCTTGTTATCCAAGATTTTTGACATTGTAGAGAACTCTGAACTTTCCTTGAAAAGTGCTTGTATGTCTTTAACAGAAGGTGAGAACCCACCCACGCTATAAGCTGTTCCTGTATCACTAGAGGCACTGGTTATAAGAGAGTTTATGAGTTTTACAATTTCACTTGTTTTCAGGTTTGCAAAAGAATTAGATGCAGGGTCTACTTCTTTCCCCTTTACAAGATTACCAGACTTATCATAATTGGCAGTAACAAGGTTTCCATTTTGAGTAACCTGCCAAGTATTATTCTTGTTCCTCATTTCTGTTGCCATTCTTGAGTTAGTCATGTCTAACAACGGGTCATTATATTTCTGTCTTATTTCATATCCCTGTTGTGCAACTTTTATTTTTTCCTGCAGTTTAGGATTACGGTTTATAATATCTGCATACTCTGGATTAGAAACCATGTCTTCAAGATATTTTATCTTTTCTTCTGTTGTGTAATCATTAGACTGCTTTAAGTCGGCAACACTTTGATTTACTGTAGCTGCTTTATAAGCGTCATTATAGTAAGTCTGTAAAAGTTCGTTGCCACTCTTTTCAACCTGTTTCTTGAGTTTTTCCAACTCCTTCAAATTATAATAATTATTCGTAATTTCAGACTCTAGACCAGAAACTTGATTTTTTTCTCTAAGAGCATTTGAAACGCCAGTCCATACACGAACAGAAGGGTCTGAACTCCAATAGTTTTTCCATGCACTATTTTCTTCACTTATTCCGTCAGCTCTTTTTGCCAACTCTATCTTTTCATCGTCTGATAACAAATTGTTATTTACTATTGCATCGATTGTTTCTTGCACATCTTGGTCTGTTCTGGCATTTGGCTTAAAGGCTTTTTCGTGATAAACCGGGAATATCTTTGGTGGTTGTCCGTTTGGTTGTGGAACTTCTATATATTTTCCCTTATTTTGTTCATACTCTTCCGGGGTAATTTCCGTTCCATTTGCCAATACAATGTTATTACTTACAGTTGCAGTTGGCTGTCCATTCCCTGTGTTCTCACCACTACCATTGGCTCCGTTGTTTATACCAAGCAATTTATCGATTGCGTTGAATACCTTGTCGCCATACTTTTCGATAACCATACTTGCAACAGAGTAGTCGCCATTGTATGCCTGCATAAGTGCCATAGCAGCAAGTTTCTCGCTTGCAGAAAGTGTGTTCCACTTATCCATACCTTTGCCAGTTGCCTGCATAACGATTTCATTGAGGATTTGTTTCTTTGTTTCTTGGTCTTCCAAAAGTCCGTAGCGTTTGAGAGCCTGCTCGGTAATTGCGTCAGACATCTGAACCTGCTTGCCCATTTCGGCTTTATTGCCTGCCTCGATGTCCTGAATATTGGCTTGAGTAGCAGCAGTATCACGAGCAGCTTTGTTTTGTGCATAGGTGTCTGCCATAGTCTGATTATGTTGTTTAAGATAACTCTGATAGTCTTTTCCTGTCAGAAGGTTAGCAAGGTTTGTCCCTATGGCATTTGCCATGTAAGGAAGGCGTTGCCCTTTGAACTCATCGCTTTTCATAATATCATTATATGATACGAGTTTACTTCTTGGGATGTCTACATTCTGTAAAGCGGCATTTGCCTCTGCTCCTATCTGTTCCCCGGTCTTTATAAGGTCGTCAGTAGAATTGACGGTGTTTTTCATGTCTGCCTGTCGGTCTGCATTGTCACCTGTCGGGGTTGTTGATGTTCTGTAATCTACCTTCTGCTTGTTGAGAAAATTATCTACATACTCTTTAGGCTTGTTTGCAATTTCCTTTGCCTTGTTGAAAGCTGTCTTAAAATCTTTGCCTATAATAATAGCATTATCTTTTAAGTTCTTTGCACCTGACATGATTTTTGTTTTCAAGTCTGGCTTGAACCCTTCCTGCGAAGAAGACTGTGGAGTTTGTATTGTTTCTGGAGCATATTTCTGTTGTTCGTATGTCATATAACCCCCTTACAAAAGATTTCCTACAAAACTTCCAAGGCGGTCTGTAACTGCCTGTGCGTTCTGTGCGGCTCTGCTGTAAACATTCTGCTTTTCGCTTGCAGCCTGACCTGCCTGACCCTGTTGTGCAGAAGTGATACCCTGTTGAGCAGAAATAGCGTTTTGTCCCATGTTCTGTGCAACACCCTGTTGGTTCTGGAAGGCATTTGCATAGGCATTGTTTCCACTCTGCATACCCATTTGGGCGGCCTGTGCTTTGCTCATTCCACTTGCTCTGGCACCACTTGTTGCAGTCCCAACCGCCTGATTTGCAAGGGTTCTTGCTCCTTCGCCTGCCTGTTGCAGACTGTTCTGATACCCGGCATTTCCCGTATATTGATTAGCAAGGTCTTGTGTCTGACCGATGCTCTGATTTGCCGCATTGAAAGCGTTTGTGTATTCTGGCGAACTGCTAGATTTCTGATTTTTAAGATTTGTTTTTACTAAATTCCAAAGTCCCATAGTCTTATCTCCATATCCTTGTATATACATCACGCATTTGCGGATATTCATTAAGGTCTATCTTCATTGTATCGGTGAAAGACGCAACTGCCTCATCGTACAATGCCTGAATTGTACTTGTGTCTTCATTCTGTCTTGTCTTATACCAGATTGCCATATAATAAAGCATACATTGATAATAGGCATTTGAAGGCACATCTATAACAACATCCCCCGTACCTTCAACATCAAGTGTTTTCGGCTGCGGGTAATATTCTATTTCATCAATAAGAGCGTGATTGTAATTTATAACACATGGCTTTTGTTCAATAACTGTTTCTGTAACAGGCTCTTGAGTGTCAGGGTCTATTTCAGGTTCGCCCGTGTCCGGGTCTATGACAGGGACTTCCACCTCAAAATCACGAAGGCGTATGTCATAGCACTTCCCGTTTTTAATTGTATTTTTATTCTTTCGCAATACTCCGTTTCCGTAATGGTCTTTGACGGAGTAGAGTTGATAGAAGTCGTCTGGCAGTTTATATTCGCCTTCTGTGAAAACAGGATGCTTTACGGTCTTGAGCATTTCAACTTCGCCAGCATCTATCATAATCTGATACAATGCCCAGAAAGCATCATTGATAACCTGACGGTTTTCCTGTGCAGAAACGAAAGACGAGTTTTGAATGTTAGCGAGCGTCATGGCTCTTGATACAATTTCACTAGCCTTGTAATGCAACATCTTCTTTTTTCTTCCTAGAGAACATAGCCTTGATTTTTTCTTTAAGCCATATTCTGTTTTTTACCACTTTGCCGAACTCAACAGGATAAACTTTACCGTACCTTAATGTAGGTCCCGTAAACCCGTCTTCACGCAACGGCAAAACCATTTTCAGTTTCTTGTCATAAGGGCAGAACAAAGCATTGTACGGACTTTGAACAAGTGCAACCGGGAAATAACTTGGTCTTTTCAAACCAAACCATTTAAGAACCGTGTCTATCAATTCCGGGTCTTCCCACTTGAATAAGTCTTTCTGCTTTGTAAACTCCTTCCACTTCTTCCGTATCTCTCTGTAATCTACTTTCTGCTTTGTGAAAATAAGTCCACAGATAACAATACTTCCAACTGTAGTATTATACATTTCAACGGGGAACTTTAATCCGCCGCCTAACTTTGCCTTGTTCTTGGCAATCTTCTTTGCCTTACTGCTCATTCTTGCACTCCTTTTTAATAAAACCCCTTGCCCAACCTTCTGGGATGGGAAGGTCTGCATCATACGACTTGATTTCTTTTCCGTTGTTGATACACACAGTACCTTTTTTTCTGCCACCACCTTTTACGGTTTTACGGTATGCAACAAGTCGTTTAAGGCGTTCTATTTTCTCTTCCCTAGAATACTCTCTATCTTCCAACTTGTCAAATATCCATTGGTCGCCTTTAGCCAACTTTTGTACCCCACTTGTCTTCTTGGTCTTTTGAAATACCACCACCTTCTGCACCCATAGCGAACCACATCTGACGAGATGCGTAAAGAAGTGCGTCTGCAATATCAGGGTGATAACTGTCGTCAATTTCACTTGTGATATTGTCGTTGTCGTCACGCTTGTAAAGTGTTAAATCAAACTCTTCGGCACAATAGCCGTCTTTCGGGACCTTGATTTTTCCGACACGACACCAGTCTGAAAGCTGGGAAATTGCCATTGCCTTGTCGTATTTATAACAAGGATAAGCAGGCAGTTTTTCATTTACCGACAACTCATAACAAATTGTTTTTTCGTTGCTATCCGTTACAATCGTTATATCTGCCAAGTTTACTTCCTTCTGCAAAGACTTTGCCCGGTCTACCATGAACTTCTTTGAGTTCTCGTACATATTTCTTACGCATTGCACAATGGCAGTAGAAGTAGACTGATTAAACTTGTTTTCCTGAATGACATAACAGTCAAAAGTGAAACGGTTATACGCAAGAGCAACAATACCGTTGAAGTCAGAGAAACCAAAGTCTACGCCAATCGTAATGTCGGTAGCGTAGAAGTCGGCAGGGATTTCTTCGTATGTCTGATAACCTTTGAAAACCTGTGCCTCTGTGTCGTATGCAATTTCACCAAAATATTCTCGTCTGATAAAATCACTTTCTTTTGTGAGTCCCTTCTCAAGACAGATTTTTTCAAGCTGTTCTTCCGGGTCAGGAATATAAGGGTTTTCAAACATAGTCCAATGGTAATTCTGCCAGCCTTTAGAAGTCCACGCTTTTTCAAAATATGTATTCTTGCATCTTGGCGGGGTTCCCGTCAAAATCATAACGCTGTCTGCGAAGTCCATGAGCAAAGGCTCTACAACTTCGTTGATAAGGTAAGGCATATTTACCTGTGACTGTGCCTCATCAATAATTGCAAGGCGGTATTTGTAACCTCGTATCTTATCTGCCTCTGCCTTGTTTGTATTTCCCTTGAAGGTAATAGAAGAACCATTTGCAAAGATAATAAAACCGTCTGCCTTGCTTGAAGACTGCACGGGTAACTCAACTGCCTTTGCACAATCTAAAATCTTGTCGAAAGTCTGATTGATTGCATTTGCAAAGGTAAGGTTTACATAAAGACAAGGTGAGTTCGGTGTCGCACAAAAATCAACCATGAGCCTTACATTCAATTCTGTCTTACCTGCTCGGCGGGAACACATGATACATTTTCGTCTTACCATTGTGTCAAGGAAAACTTCTCTCTGCTCCTTGAACAACTGTTTCATAATTCTGTATTCAAGAAAGTCAATGTCTTTAGCAAGCAGCTTTTCTGTCTGTGCGTCAAGAGAAGAAATAATGTCATCCTGAAACAACTGTTTTGCAAGATATTGTCCTGCAACGCCTGTCGGATTTTTTACTGCCTCTTTGAGAAACGCAGGCACGAAGTCATTGACGATAGAATGTTTTGTCTTCTCGTCAGGTGACACTAAAGCCTGTCTTATGGATTTGTATATATCGCCCTTAATGAGTTTACTGATTTCTTTGAGTTCGTTGTTATTCATTCATTTCCCCCAAGATTTCAGTATAGGTTTTCTGTTTCGGCACAAAAGTCTTTAATTCAACTGTAGTTCCGTCTGCCGTTGTAAACTTGATGACAAGTCCGGGATTTGCGTTCACACTCTGTATGAACTGTTCGAGCATGGCAAAATCTGTCTTGGCATTTACCAAAGACTGCCGTCTTTTCATGTCTTCAACGATTTCTGTTTTTGCCTGTTTCAAGGCAGCTTTCATTTCCTTTTTGATTTCTGAACTGAACATAATGCACTCCTTACATTCCTTCTTCGATGTCGTCTATCTGGTCTGCCCTTGTCGTCCCATGCCCATAGAAAATTGTGTTGAGCATTTCCTGACCCGGACTGTGATAGGCTTTCTTGTTTAATATCCTGTC
This sequence comes from Candidatus Fimenecus sp., assembly GCA_045659165.1. GTDB lineage: Bacteria > Bacillota > Clostridia > Oscillospirales > Acutalibacteraceae > Fimenecus. Next base: position 24,602 of record JAZOWH010000203.1, read on the forward strand.
GGCAAGTTCAAGCGATACATTCTGATACGGGAATATCGTACCGTCTGTGTACTGAACATTAAGCCGCTTTGTTTCAGGATTATATCTTGCAGTCTGAATGAAAGTTGAAGGTCCCGGTCTTGGCACTCCCAACTTTTCACTTGTCGGTGTCGGCTTTGTAGAAATGACTGGATTGGAATAGGCAATACCTTTCCACATTCCTTCCAGCTCATCGTACTCGCCCATATTTGTCGGTGCCGCCATTTCCTGACTTTCCTTCGGGCTAGAAAATGGCGTTTTAATTGTGTACTGCTCGTCATTGTATTCTACAGGGGTTCTCTTTCTGTGAGCGTTCTTTCTGGCAAGATAACTTTCTACACCAGTAGAATATCCGTCTTTCTGCTCGTTGGTTTCCTTATCTTTGTTTTCTGCCTTTTTTGAAAATGCAGACTTAAACCAATCAGGGAAAATATCAAAAGGATTGAAGTTGTCTTTTTTTTTCCTTCTGGTAGTCTTACCCTTCATGGCATTAGCAAGAGAACCTAAAATGTCACCCCACTTATTCAGCTTTGCCATTATTTATTCCACTTCATCATTTCTCTTAATTTTTCTGCAATTCCACCTGCTCCCATGCCAAGTCCAAAGGCTGCAAAATGTGGAATGGAAGAAACAACGCTTGTTACCTTTCCAACTGCGTTTCCCAGTTTTTCTAGGTCTTCATCGTTCTTGTTCTTCTTTTCTTTCTTTCCCTGCTCTTCTTCTGCGTTTTTCGCATCTGATGACATTTTTTTCTTTTCGATGTACTCGGTTACGCTTTCCTTACCATCGCCGTCACTATCGTACATATCATTACCTTTAGCGAAAAGGCTTTCGTTTACATCTTTTTTCTGCACTTCGTTGTCGTTGTTTAGGTCTTTTTTTACCTGCTCTATTTTCTCGAACATATAAACTCCTTACTAACGGTCGTTAGTTATCTTAACGCTATCTGAATAATGAACGGTAGTCGTAATGTGGAACTGCCCTTGCAACTTCATTGGAAATAGAACCGCTATTTGCACCCTGCTTGCCAATCTTCTCTGCGGCATCTTTTACGCCGCTTGCAACAGTATTTACTTCACCAAGTATGTCTTCGCCTACACGAACACTTGTCGGGTATCTGTCATATCCCGAAGATGTTTTTTCTTCTTCCTGTATTGGCTTTGTTTTGTCAGCGGCAGGTTTTTCCTGTTTCTCTTCTTCCTGTATTGGCTTTGTTTCTCCTTGGTTATCAAGAGCAGCAACTTCTTCATCGGTCACAATATCCGGAGCATCTTCCGGGTCGTTGTCTATAACTGTGAGGTCTTCTCCTTCGGGAAGGTCAGGCGTAACTTCTTCTGCAAGTGTTTTGTCAGGGTCAACAATCGTATCATCCTTTCTGTCGATTACGATTTCCTTTTCGTTTTCGTCTTCTGGTGGAAGGTCAACTACTTCAGTTTCAATTTCAGGAACATCAATTTCTTCGTTGTCAGAAACACCTTCAGGAGGTGTTCCGTCTTCGATTTCCATTTCTGTACCACCCAGCTCGTAGTCAACTTTCTCTGCAATTTCTTCGTCTGAAAGGTCTGGCTGTGCCTTCTTGTATTCTTCCGTCAAGACTGCTCTCTGTAAATCTTCCGACCAGTCGAGCATACCCTTGTTGCGTTTTCTCATTTCAATAAGTTCGTCTGCCTGTTCGTCTGTAAGGCTCGGATATTCCTTGCGTATCTTGTTTCTTTCCCTTTCCTTCTCAAGAGCCTTCAATGACTTTTTATAAAGTCCACCACCACGGCTACCTGTATAACTTGGTTTGCTATACTTCTCATCGTCTTCTGCAAACTCAATATCAAATGGGTTTACTTCTGCCATATAGTCACCTCTCTAAAGTTGCCCCACCCTTTAGGAAGGGTCTTAAAGGGCAGGGCGGATATTCATATTTGGAGTGCAATATGAATAAGCATAGAATAACACCAAAAAAACTACTTGACAAGTGTATATGGTTGACAGAACCGATTTTTGCCCTTATTCTTGTAGTATGGAGTGTAAAAATATGAATAATCCAACTTATTATGCAGTTTTAACGGCAGATGTAAGGTATCATCCCGAACTATCGCCACAAGAAAAATTGCTCTTCGCAGAAATAACTGCGTTATCAAACAAAGACGGTTTCTGTATTGCAGGTAATCCGTACTTTTCAAAACTTTATAATCTTTCAGAAAGCACAGTTTCTCGACAGGTTAAACACCTTGAAGACTTGGGTTTCATCACAGTCACCTATAACAAAATCGGAGCAAAAGTTGCAAGGCGTTACATTTCCACGACCAGTTACACGATTGACAAAAATGTCAATGGCAAAGCCGTTTCCGTTGACGAAAATGTCAACCGCACGATTGACAAAAACCGCAAAGAGAATAATACAAGTAATATTAACATTACAAGATTAAATAATATTACTGACCCTTCCGTACAGCTTTTGAATATGTTTATCGCAGGTCTTAAAAGACGAAACCCAAAGATAGACAGAAATGAAAAACAAAAGGCTCATTATCTTGAAGTTTTTGACAGTATGCTCGAAACCTATTCTTACATAGAATTGGCAAGCATGATAACCTTTACCTTCAACGATAATTTTTGGTCTGGTATTGTTTTATCGGCAGACAAATTAAAACAACACCACGAAAAACTTTATACACAGTCACGAAAAAAATATGCAATCGTGTCTGATATGAGCGATGACAAGGTTGATTTTTAAGGAGTTCTTATGGGCGAAATAGTTGTAAACGGTTTTGAAAAAATACCACGCTTTTCTGCATTAAATGATTTTCCTGAAGACTACAAAAACGAAGAGCAGATAAAGGCTTGGTGGGAAAAACAGGAAAAACAGAAAAAGGAAAATTACTATCTGAACAATTCAGGCGTAGGGAAAAAATATCTGTCTAAAAGCATCAAAGACTATGTGGCAGAAACAGACGAACAGAAAAACATTCTGGCTACCGTCAATCGTTTTATCAAAGATGTCAACGAGGGCAAGTGCAGAACCTTGTGGCTTTGTGGAAATACGGGAACGGGAAAAACTTTACTCGGAGCTGCTATCTGCCGTGAAACAATGGGAACTTTTACAAGGTCATATAACATTAAAAACGACATTGAAAGCACCCGTTATTTCAAGGCAACAGAAACAAAGAACGGATGTATAAAGCGTTACTCTTCTTCGTACCACCTTCTTGTCATTGACGAAATAGGAAGGGCAGGGGGAGAAGAAGAGCGTGAGTTTTTGTGGCAGATTTTGAACGAGCGTTATGAAAATGAATTGAGTACAGTCCTTATTTCCAACATGAGCAAGGGCGAACTTAAAGAGTTTTTAGGTGAACCTGTTTATGACAGATTTGTCACGAACTGCATATCACTTACATTTACAGGTGAAAGTTTTAGAAAAAGGGAGCGTGAAATATGATTGACACTTTGGTTAATTGTGACTGTATGGAGTTTATGAAAAGTATGTCGCAAAACAGTGTTGATATGACTTTGACCGATATTCCTTATAACAAACTTAACAGAATATCAAGTGCTGGTCTTAGAGAGTTCAATAAAGGGAAAGCAGACGACATTACTTTTGACTTGTTCGATTTTCTTGAAGAAGTCGACAGAATAACAAAAGGCACAATTACCATATTCTGTGGTATTGAACAAATGAGCAGTATATTTAAGTTTTTCAAAGATAAAGGGTATCCGACACGACAACTAATTTGGGAAAAAATAAATCCAATGCCGATTAACGCGAAAGTTATGTATCTTTCTGCGTTGGAAAATGCTGTCTGGGTAAAGAAGAGGGGGGGGATATTTAATGGTTTTTGTGAAAGTAATGTTTTTCACTTTGCTCTTGGTAGTGGGGATATTCACCCGACGGAGAAGAACCACGACCTTCTTCGCAAACTTATTGTTGAGAACACTAATTGCGACCAACTTGTTTTTGACCCTTGTGCTGGAAGTGCATCCACTCTTCTTGTTGCAGGTCAAGAAGGCAGACATTATTTAGGTTGTGAACTTTGTAAAGAGTTTTATGATAAAGCATTGAACCGCCTTAAAGCACAAGGCGGCGTTCAATCAAAATTATTTGATATTTAGGAGTAAAAAATATGAACTTCAACGAAATGAAAAAACAATTCAGAAAATCAAAAGAATGGCGTGAGTTTTCAAAGGCTCTGAAAGCAGAAAGAAAGATAGACGCACTTACTCTTGCAAAGCTGCGTAAGGGAAGTATATGCCACCACCTTGACCTACGCCCCGAAAATTATAAAGACCTGTCACCATACAGGTTTGAAACATTGAACATGAAAAGCCATGATGTAATTCACTTTCTGTATACCTACTACAAGATAGACCCTTACATTTTAAGACGCTTGGAAAAAATACTTATGAAAATGGAAATGTATAACAACGAAGGGAGTATAATAAAATGAGCAGAACTTTTAATAAAGCATGGTGTATGTTTGAACAATCAGGAACTTTCAAAAACGAGTTTATCAAACTTGGTATTTCTGCCGTTGATTTGGATATTCAGAACAATTTTGGCGAAACAGATTATGTCATTGACTTGTTTGGTGAGATTGAAAAAGAATACGCAATCTTGCAGAGAGAGAGAGAGAGAGAAGATACAATCTTTTCACAGATTGGTCAAGACGATATTGTTATGGCTTTTTTCCCCTGTATTTACTTTGAAACATTGCAAATGACTTATTATGATTTGTCTACCATAAACCTTCGTGGGAAAACAGAAGTTGAAAAAATTACGGAAGTAATCAACAGAATACAGCAACGCAATTATTTTCACACACTTTTGTATAAACTATATTTTATTTGTGTGGCAGATAAGATTAAACTTGTCATTGAAAATCCTGCAACAAAGCCAAGTTATCTTATCGGAACACAGAACTTTGTAGCACCGACAATGATTGACAATAACAGACAAAGACGTGGTGATTATTTTGCAAAACCAACAGCTTACTGGTTTGTAAACTTCAGCCCGACTCTTGGGACATCTTATCAACAACCAAAAGAGAAAAAGGTTGTGAAAGATTGCAAACCTGCTCCAAAGGCTGGTTTATGCAGCGAAGAGCGTAGTCTTATATCACCTGACTACGCAAGAAACTTTATCTGCGACTTCATAATCGGCAAAGAACAGAATATCGGACAGGGAAGTTTTCAGTTTGATTAAAGGAGTTTTATATGACAGAAAACGAGTTTTTGCTCGCAGATAGAATTACTAAAATTAAATCTATCAACGAGCAATATGACTTAGAGCATAATGCTTATATTTCCTTTTCGGGTGGAAAAGACAGCACGGTTTTATCTCACCTTATCGACGAGGCGTTGCCAAGCAATCATATTCCAAGAGTTTTTATCAACACGGGAATTGAATACAAAATGCTCGTTGCCTTTGTAGAGAGAGAGAGAGAGATTGTCGTGTTCAGATAATCAACCCTTTAAAAAACATAAGGCAGATTTTAGAGCAATACGGCTATCCGTTCAAGAGCAAAGAACATAGTCTTTATGTTTCTGTATATCAAAACTCTGGTGTTACAAAAACAGTAAAACGGTATCTTAACAGACCCGATAAAAGATTTAGTTGCCCTGACCGATTTAAGTATCAATTTTCTAAAACCTTTGATATAAAAGTTTCTAACAAGTGTTGCTACAAACTAAAAAAAGATGTAATTGTGAAATGGAGTAAAGATAATTTAAGACCTATTACAATTACAGGTATGAGAGCCAACGAAGGTGGAACAAGAGGAATGATAAAAGGGTGTACAATTTTTAGTGAGAACTCTCTCAAAAAGTTTCACCCTTTACTTCCTGTTGAAGACAGCTTTATTGAGTGGTACATACAAAATCTAAATATAAAGTTGTGTGAACTTTATTACGAGCCTTACAACTTCAAAAGAACCGGGTGTAAAGGTTGCCCTTATTCTTTAGACCTTCAAAACCAGTTATATGTTATGGCTTGTTATCTTCCCGAAGAACGAAAACAATGCGAATTGATTTGGGGGAAAATCTATGAAGAATACAGACGGATTGGGTACAGATTAGATAACACTTTATTTTAGAGAAAAGTACAATAACTATAGAGATTTGTACAAGACTTATTTCTACAGTTTTGTATAATAAAATCATAAGGTTCTGTGGTGTAACGGTTAGCACTTCTGACTTTCTATCAGAGAACGAAGGTTCGACTCCTTTCAGAACTATCTCAAAAATAAATAAAGGAGTGCAATATGGCAGAAGAAAAAATCGAAACAAAATCTGTCTTTGACAGACTGTTTAATGTAGACGTGTCTGAACACGTTGAGAAAAAAGAAACAGGAAAAGGACCTGCGTTGTCTTACCTGTCTTGGAGTTATGCGTGGGCAAACGTAAAGAAACGTTATCCGACTGCTAACTATGAAATCTGCAAGTTTGGTGAAAAGCAAACACCTTATGTCTATGACGAAAAAACCGGGTATATGGTTTTTACAAAGGTGACAATCGAAGATGTTACACACGAAATGTGGCTGCCTGTTATGGACAATCGAAACGAGGCTATGCTCGACCACCAGAGAAAAATCCAATACAAAAACTATACCGCAACCGTTGAGGCGGCAACAATGTTTGAAATCAACAAGACAATCATGCGTTGCCTTACAAAGAACTTGGCAATGTTTGGTCTTGGTCTTTATATCTATGCAGGTGAAGATTTACCCGTTGACATTGACACAACTGACATTGACATCAAGGGAATCTTGAAGAAAGCAGAAAGCTGGCACGAAAAACTTGAGGCTCTTGCCGCTTATTACTGTACAGACATTCCCGACGAAAATCTTGAAATGATTAAGAAGGTCTGCGAAGGTGACAGTGAAGAAGAGTGCAAGAAAATGTACGAGCGTTCAAAAGTTTATCTTGAAAAGAAGGGGTTTAAGGTATGAAAGTAACAAATGAATTGAACCTGCCACAGGCACTTGTGGACGCAGTTACACTTGAAAAGCACAATGCTCCGGGTGAAGTTTCTGCCACAACCTTAATCAAGGGAGTAAAGGAAATCTTACTTACTGACAGACATTGGGACGAAATTACCGTTGACGTAAAGGACAGCATGTGGGCATTGTGGGGAACTGCAACCCACCACCTTCTTGAAAAAGAATATGACGGAACTTTCACAGAAGAAAAGTTTGAGCAGAAAGTAGGCAATCTTACCGTAACGGGTCGTGTAGACTGTTACGACATGGTAAACGAAATCCTTTATGACTACAAGACAACTTCTGCATGGAAGGTTGTATTCAAGAACTTTGAAGACTGGTATAAGCAGGGAATGATTTACTCTTGGCTCTTGAGCAAAAAAGGACTGAAAGTAAACAAGTGCAAGTTTGTGGCAATCCTTCGTGACTGGTCAGAAAGCGAAAGCCTTAAAAAAGACGATTACCCGAAGTCACCTGTATATACTTACGAGTTTGATGTAACGGATGCAGACTTGAAAAGCGTTGAAGAGTTCATCAAGGCGAAGGTTGAAAGCGTTGAAAAGAACAAGGATGTTGCAGACGATGACCTTCCTGAATGTTCACCTGACGAACGCTGGGCAGAGCAGACAAAGTATGCCGTTATGAAAGAAGGTCGCAAGACTGCGGTAAAAGTATTTGAAGACGAAAGCGAGGCAGACGAATATGCAAAAGAACTTGGTGGAAAGCACTATGTTGAAAAAAGAGAAGGGAAAGACAAAAAGTGTACCCGATATTGCCCGGTTCGTGACTTCTGCAAATATTACAGAAAACGATATGAAACTGTCGTGGAAGGGGTGCAGGATACTTGCGATAAAGATAATCAGACAGGCGTATGACGACAATGATTTTCTCTTTTTCGATAGTGAGGCTTTTCATTTTTGGGCAAGCATAGCCTATGATGGAAAGTCTGACTACAAGGATGAAGAAATATACGAAATATGCAAGATTAAATCCATACACGGGGTTAAATAGGTTCTGACGCTGTGCGTTGCATGGCTTGGAATAAATTGACGATTAAGGCAGAAGGAAAACTGCCGGGGCTACCGATAATTACAGATTGCAGTTCTACCGCAATACCTGTCTTTCTGTGACGGTACTAAGGCTAGTCCGAGCAAACCAAAACTTTTTAGGGAGTGTCAAATGACAGACTTAAATCAAATTATTATTTCAGGCAATATCTGCTACGACATTGGTGAGCGTGATATTCGGAAGGTTGGGGAAACAACAAAGCTGACTGTTTCCATAGCAACAAACAAGAGTGTAAAGCAGAATGGTGAATGGAAAAACAAGGCATCATTCTTTGATGTTGTACTCTGGGGTAAACTTGCAGACAATCTGCAAAAATATCTTGTAAAAGGAAAAGGTGTTGTAGTTGTGGGTACTCTTGACCAAGACAAGTGGGAAAAAGACGGTCAGAAGAAAAGTAAAATCTACATTACTGCAAGTGGAATAAAGCTGCTTGGGGGAAAAGCAGATAATGCTAACGCAGATAACAACGAAAGCCATGCTCAAGGCAACAATGATTTAGGGTTCAAGGAAGATATACCTTACGAAGAGCCGACTTTCTAAAGGGGCGTCAAATGGAATACGAACTGTGCAGTAAGACGGGCAAAAGGTGTTATTCCAAGACAGACGCACAACGAGCCGTAAATCTGGCTACGAAAAGGCATTGGAAGAACAAAATGGCAGTTGTACCCAAAAGGGTTTACCTGTGTCCGTTCTGTTCTTCCTACCACCTTACCAAAGAGGCTAAAAAACATGACGGAAACAAAAAAAGAAAAGCATTATCGACCCGGTATACCGATGAGCGAAGAAGAATTAAAAGAATGGAAGAAGACATTTACAGATATACAAGAGAGTATAGATAATGTAATGGGAGTAAAAGATGCTGGATTTGATAGCACAAAGGTATACGAAGAAGGTTGTGAAAAATGAAATGCGTAAAATCAGTAAGATTTTCTATAACGCAATTCTTAAAGCGTATGAAGACGGGTGGCTTGACAGGGGTAGGGCAGAAGACGAAGACTTCTGTGCGAAGAAATGCAAGTTGTGGAATACAGAATACAGATGCAGGGAGTGTAATCGAAATGAGTTTGACGGACAGATTGTTACAGATTGCTAATCTTGTGTTACTCGCTCTGTGTCTGATAGTGCTTGAGTTTTACACATGCCGTGTAAAGAACTTGGAGAAACGGCTCGATGCCGAAAGTTCTTCCTTACGGTATGAAGTAAAGGAAACAGAAGAAAGATGCAGGCGACTTTCATACACCTGCATAGATGTAGTAAACAGAAAAATATTAGAAGGGGAAACTTATGGAGAAGAAGAAGAATGAGATTAAACTGACAAAATCGGAGCAGAGAGTTTTTGATTACATGGTCGAAAAAGATTTTATCACAAGTCAACAGGCTTTTAAAGACTTGGGGAACTCAAGGTTATCTGCAACTATTTTCAACCTGAAAAAGAAAGGTGTTGTAATCGGCGGCTCAGTCGTGACTGTTAAAAACCGTTTCGGTGAAAAGCGACATGTCAAAAAGTATTGGTTAGGGTAATACTTCAAAAGAATATGAAGTAAAAGGGAGGAAAGCATGAAAAACTTTCTTAATCAGACATGGGTAACTATTGTCGGCTGGGTAGGACTTATTATCTGTGCCGCATTACTCATTCTCGGTGGAACATCTGTAGCCGATATCGGCGAAGGTGTACAGCTCGTAGAAGGTATTATTATTGCCGTAGGACTTCTTATTGCATTTATCAAAAAGATGCTCAATAAGAAAGACGAAAAGGCAAAATAAAACCTTTTGCCCCTGCCTTCCGGGTGGGGGTTTTTTTAAGGAGTGCAATAATGACAGAAGTGTTAGCAATTTCAATAGGAGTAGCCCTTGTAGGTGGGCTTGTAGGTTTGGCATTTGGCTATATTATCGGCAGAGAGTGTAGTCCGAATTGGGATTTATTGCGTGAACTTGAAAACAAAATAGCCGACATCAAAGCGAACTGTGACCTTGCCATAGAAGGCAGAGATATAAAGATAAGGGAACTTGAACAGAAGTTAGAGCAGACAGAAAAAGACTTGGCAGACTATCAGTTTAACTATCCGTCTATCAAAGAACTTGAA
>JAZOWH010000204.1:0-4952 GCA_045659165.1 Candidatus Fimenecus sp.
GATATGGAACTTTCTCATTGCTCGTGTGGTATCGTCACGCAAGTCAAGAAGAATATTTCTAATCATTGCATCAAATACTGATGTGAGATATTCCTTACAAGTCATACCCTTTGTATCATACTCAAAATCAGGTGTTGGAATACTTTCAATCTGTGCTTGATTTTCATTTAATGTAACAAGTCTTATGTATGATGGGTCAGCGATAATTGAACCTGTTGTAACATCAAAGAATTTGTTGCCATTTTCAGTTGCAAACTCGTTGATACTCTGGTTGTGCATATGACCTGTAAAAACAAGGTGAACACCTTCGTCAGCCAAAAGTGTTGCAACTGATTTATAATCATACATAAGTGCTGACTTAATAATTGAGAACAATGGCTGAATAGGCAAAACAGGATAGTGACAGATTGCGAACATTGTCTGATTATCTTCTCTCGCCTTTTTAGTCTGTGCTTTAATCCATTCGACCTGTTTTTCTGTTAAACTGAACTGACCCTTTGTCTTAACATCGGCATTGATAGCAAGAAGTCTTACACCGTCACTCAGCTGTGCCACATAAGAAAGATGTTCTTCGTCCACTGCAATAGCATCAGCAAAACCGAAATCCTTATAAAGCGTAATCAATTCTTCTTTCTTAGTTGGTTCAGGCATATATCGTCCATTTTCACCAAAAGCAAATGGGTCATCTTTCCAGTCATGGTCGGCAGTAATAAGATAAACTTTTTTGCCTTTTGATTTTATTTCATAAAGCAACTTTATAAACTTTTCGTGACTTTTTCTTTCACCATTTTGAGTTAAGTCACCAACGATAACAACTGTATCTGCTGAGTCTGTTTCACCAAGATACTTGAAAACCGCTTTATTGATACTTTCAGTTTCAGCAAAGCATTTCTGCTCATAGTGCATAAAGTCATCATAATCAGGACCGCTGCAACCTAAATCCGTATCAAAAAAATGTGGGTCTGTAAGCACTAAAAACTTAAAATCTTTCATATCTTTCTCCATTATAAAATTAAGCTCGTACACTTAAATATACGAGCTTAAAATCAAAAATTAATCAACTGTTACGCCACTTGTTTCTCTCTTCTTTGCAAGTTGAGAAATAATATTTTTCTTTTCTTCACCTGCAATTTTATAGAAAAACATAGGAATCGCACAAAGAAGCATACTGATACCTGGAACAATTGATACAAGTGAGAACATTGCAAATCTCATTTCAGGTGGCATATCAAGTGCTGACACAACTGCAGTTGAGCTAAGCATCTGTGCAGGGTCAAGACCGATTACCATATACATTATAACAATACCTGATGTTGCAAAAGCGTTACCAATCTTGTTGATAAAGCCCTGACAAGCAGCACCAAGTGCATTATCACGGAAACCTGTTGTAAGTTCCATATAGTCAAGACAGTCACCAATCATTGCAAGGCTTATTGTGTTAATAACACCAAGTGGGATACAAGAAATAATAATGAATGGGATACAAGCATAAAGGTTCATTGTAAACCAACCAACAATTGTTGTAACGATACTTGCTACAAAACCTGCAAGACAGCTTACGATAACAAGCTTCTTATAGTCAAACTTTTTCATAAGCTTTGGCATAAAGAGTGTTGCACCAAAAAGACCAACAATAGAACTAATCTGGAAAACTGTTTTAACTGCTGAAATACTTGATTCAATAGCTGCGACTCTTTCAGCTTCTGTTGCAAGAGTTGCAAGGTCAGGACCAATATAGAATGAATATCTTGCAACGTGGATTGCAGCTGCAGAAACCATATAACGACCACTTGAAAGAACACCCATCAAAAGAACAAGAACAAGAGGTTTACACTTGAACACTCGTGAAAGCTGTGATGGTTCACCAGGCTGACGCTTATGAACAGGCATCTTAACTCTTTCTTTAACGCCTGTACAAGCACGAGCATAAAGAATTGAACCGAGACCAACTGTCACAATAGCCATAACAAGGTATTTTCTCTTCTGTACCATAAGAGGGTCAGGTGCTACATCCTGTCCTTTAACCCATGCTGCCATAACAAGGCCAACTACAAGGAAAAGAACTTCAGGAACAGCAGAACCGATTGAGTTGAAAATCTTACTTACAGAAATAACTGAACTTCTTTCTTCTGAATCAGGTGTCATAACATTTGGAAGTCCCCAGAATGAAACGTCACCAACAGTATAAATCATACCCCAAGCAACATACACAATTGCTGAGTAAATCATCAACTGTGTTTTGTCAAGGTTAGGACTTAAATACATAAGGAATGTTACGATTGCAATAGGAATCAAAGCCCAACGGATAAATGGAAGCATTTTTCCACTTTTAAGATTGCTTCTGTCAACAATCATACCCATAAGTGGGTCGTTAATTGCATCCCATACTCGTGCAAGAAGCATAAGTAAAAGTACAAACATAGGTGCTAACTGCAAAACATTAAGGTAATAGTCACTGATATAACTTGACATAAGCGCATAAATCATACCCTGACCCAAACCAGCAACACAGAAAGCGGTCATTTCATTTTTCTGAACATATTTTTTCTGTTCCATATTTCATTCTCCTTTTCCTTTGTTTTATCACATGAGAATTGATAATGCCAATAAAAACTGTGCAAGATAATATGTAATATGAACCCATATTACGTTAGCTTTTGTATTTCCACCCTTTTTAAAGAAAGCTATTGAAAGAGCTAAATCAGAAAGAGCAAAAATAAGTGTTCCAACATTCATTGTTACAAAACGTGGTAAAACGGCTGGCATTTCTGCACCACCAAGCATCGGTAACCATCCAAAAGCATTCATACCATTAAGGGTGAAGGTTACTGTCATCATTATGACGATTGAATAAACAAAGGTCAACCACTTTAATTTTCCATATTCAAAACCTGTTTTATTTGAGATAAGTCGTTCTACAATTGCTATTGTGCATGCACTGAATATTGCAAGTGCTATTTGCCACGGAATGAATTCAGGATAGGCAGCCAAAATACCTACAAGATAAAAAACGTGACTAACCAAAAAACTTGATATTCCTGCGACAGTATATTGCTCGTCAAATTCCTTATGTACATATTTAAGGTCAAGCCATATATCCCCTACTGTACAGAACACCATTCCTATAATGAACAATATACCGTATCCGAAATTTTCAGGTTTTATTGCAACTGCCACACAGGCTAATATTACAAAAAACAGAGATGATGTTGCTTTAAGAACAGTTGCCTTAATTGAGCATGCTTTGAGTCTCTCCACAAGAAAAACTATAACACATATCAAAAACGCAACTGATACACCAATAAATAAACCATTAAGCATTTTCATCGCTCCTTTCCACATATAAAAAATTATACCAATAATTGTAACGAAATACAACTATCAGTATAACTAAAAATATTCAAAATTTTTAAACACTGTGCCTATTTAAGTAATAATGTTGATGCGAATGTGAACTGTGCTGCATAATAGAGAAGATGATTCACCACAACATTTGGTTTTGTATTTCCTCCCTCTTTGAAATAGATGTTTGAGAGCACCAAATCAGAAAGAGTAAATAAAACAGATGCTATTGCTAACATAAGGAAATCTCTTGAGAATCCTTTATAGAATATACCGAAAATAGCTGTAAACATTGTGCAAGAAAGGAATATACCATAAAGGAAAAGTATCTTTTTATATCTTCCGTATTTTACTTTCATTGGCTTTTCCAATGCCATTGTCACAGTTGAGAAAATAAGAGATGCAGCAATATTGATTACAGCATACCACCATTCAAAATCACCCTCACCATATTTAAGTGCAACAGCAGGAATATAGAACACATGGTTTATGATAAAGCATATAATTCCGGCATATGTATAAATATGATTGTGTTGCTTGTAAACATATTTCATATCAAGCCACACATCACCCAACAAGCCAAATATAAGACCCATAATAACGAGAATTCCATATTCAAAATTTTCATTATTATAAGCAAATGCAGAAAAAGCAGTACCTATAAAGCAAACTGATGCTCCGGCTTTTAAAAACATTGCACCAACGCCACCACGCATTACACGCAAAATCAAAAATGCGATAGTAACAAGCACACCAACAATAACCGCTGCTGCATAGATATATTGATACATAAACAATCCCCCATAAATTTCAAACTTTCCCTAAACAAAATATACCAAATTTTCCCCAATAATTCAATACTGATTTTAAAGAAAAATCAATTTTGTTTTCTGACAACACCATATTCATCATCAAGTCTGAAATAAGGACATTGGTAGTTTGACGAAGTAAGCAGTCTCATCATTTCATCCTCATCAAGATTAACATCACAGCAATACTCCTGCAGCTCGTCATCATAATAATAGTTTGAACAGTTTTCACATTGTGTCATATTATACCTCACTCACAAGCTCATCATAAGATTTTCTCTTTTTAGATGGTACTGCACTACCCTCTTTTGCATAACCTAATGCAACTACAAGTCGTACAGGGTTTTTAAGTCCACAGATATTACGGATTTTTTTATCATCAAACCATCCCAAAATACAAGTGCCAAGTCCTTGTGCAGTTGCTTCTGCAGTAAGATATGCTGTTGCAATACCGATATCAATTGAACGATAATCGTTATTCTTAATTTTAGAGCCAATACCTGCAGTTTTGTTATAATCACCTTCGGAAATCACTATCATAACAGGTGCATCAGTAGCAAATTTATTCATCCCCATACTCTGTGTTGCTTTTGCAACCTCTTTTGCCTTTTCACCTTTACAGATTGTAAAATGATAAGGCTGACTGTTACATGCAGACGGAGAAAGAACTGCAGTTTCAAGAATTGCTTTAATTTTTTCACTTTCAACAGGTTTAGTCCCATCAAATGCACGACAGGAATATCTGTTTTGTGCTATCTCATTAAAATTCATAAAATTACCTCATATTGATTTTATGTTTTA
>JAZOWH010000205.1:0-2224 GCA_045659165.1 Candidatus Fimenecus sp.
TCAAGATTCATAAGGATAAAACGAGCAGCATTCCAAATCTTATTAGCAAAGTTTCTACTTGCTTCAACCTTTTCGTCAGAGAAACGCATATCGTTTCCTGGGCTGTTACCAGTTGCAAGAGTAAATCTTAATGCGTCAGCACCGTACTGGTCGATAATTTCAAGTGGGTCGATACCGTTACCGAGTGACTTTGACATCTTTCTACCCTGAGCATCACGAACAAGACCATGGATAAGAACTGTGTCAAATGGAACCTGTCCTGTGTATTCAAGAGCAGAGAAAATCATACGAGAAACCCAGAAACCGATAATATCGTAACCTGTTACGAGTGTGTTTGTTGGGTAGTAGTGTTTCAAATCTTCTGTCTGGTCAGGCCAACCAAGTGTTGAGAATGGCCAGAGTGCTGATGAGAACCATGTATCAAGAGTATCTTCGTCCTGACGGAAGTTTGCACTGCTACACTTTGGACAAACTGACATATTATCCTTTGTAACAACCATTTCACCACAGTCGTCACAGTACCAAGCAGGAATTCTGTGTCCCCACCATAACTGACGAGAAATACACCAGTCACGAGTACCGTTCATCCAGTTGAGGTAGTTCTTTGTAAATCTTTCAGGAATGAACTTTGTTTCACCCTTTTCAACTGCTTCAATAGCAGGCTTTGCAAGAGGAACCATACGAACAAACCACTGTTTTGAAACCATTGGCTCAATAGTATTATGACAACGATAACAAGTACCAACTTCGTGCTTACGAGGTTCAACTTCCTTAAGATATCCACCTGCTTTAAGGTCTTCAAGGATAGCCTTTCTTGCTTCTTTTGTTGTCATTCCTGCGTACTTACCACAGTCAAGAACTTCAGGTTCATTTTCTGTAGCACGACCACTTGCGATAAGTTCGTCAGCAATTCTCTTGTCCTCTGCACCTGTAAGGTGACCGTCATAAGTAAATGTACGAACGATTGGAAGATTATTTCTCTGTCCAACTTCAAAGTCATTAGGGTCATGAGCAGGAGTAATTTTAACAACACCTGTACCCTTTGTCATATCAGCATGTTCGTCACAAACAATTGGAATTTCCTTGTTAAGTAAAGGCAAGATAACGTGACAACCGTGAAGATGCTTGTATCTTTCGTCAGCAACGTTGATAGCAACCGCTGTATCACCAAGCATTGTTTCAGGACGAGTTGTAGCAAGTTCAAGCTTTTCGCCTGTTTCCTTAACTGTGTAAAGAAGATGCCAGAAGCTACCGTCCTGTTCTTCGTATTCAACTTCTGCGTCAGAAATTGATGTGTTACAGCAAGGACACCAGTTAACCATACGGTTACCACGGTAAATCAAATCTTTTTCATAAAGACGGCAGAAAACTTCGTTAACAGCCTTACTGCAACCTTCATCAAGAGTAAATCTTTCTCTGTCCCAGTCGCAAGATGAACCAAGTTTCTTTAACTGTTCAATAATTCTGCCACCGTACTGCTTTTTCCAGTCCCAAGCACGCTCTAAGAAGCCATCTCTACCTAAATCTTCTTTTGTGATGCCTTCCTTACGCATTGCCTCAACAATTTTTGCCTCAGTTGCGATAGATGCGTGGTCAGTACCAGGAAGCCAGAGTGTGTCATAGCCAGCCATTCTGTGATAACGGATAAGGATATCCTGTAATGTGTTATCAAGAGCGGGGCCCATGTGAAGCTGACCTGTAATGTTTGGTGGTGGAATTACAATAGTGTAAGTCTTTTTACCTTCTTCACGCTTTGCATGAAAATATTTGTGCTGGAGCCAGGTTTTGTATATCCTGTCTTCAACATTTTTCGGATTATACTGTTTTTCAAGTTCCTTGGACATATTATTTATCTCCTTTAGATTATTTGCTTTGTTATTAACCATTTTATTGGATTTTCGTCAATGTAACGCCATACCTCTTGGTAATACTTTACACTACCGATTATTTCATCCATATAAGATGTCTGAAACACCTTTCTTCCAGGTGTATTATCAAGCTGATTAAACCGTCTTGCCGATTTCGATTTAATTGTTTTCATTAAATCGGGAATGGTAGGGCGGGGTCTTGACCCCGCCGAAATACCAAAGTCATCAATAACTATAATAAGATGAACATGATTCGGCATAATGCAATATTTATCAATTTTTACAATTTCATATTTTTCCTGAACATCCAGAATTTCTTCTTCAACGATTTTACCATAGTCAGTAAGTTTAACTTC
>JAZOWH010000206.1:0-3009 GCA_045659165.1 Candidatus Fimenecus sp.
ATGATGTGCGAAATCGTTGCAAAGGCAACAAACCTTAAACCAACAGATTTCGTTGTTGCATCAACAGGTGTTATTGGTCAGCCAATCAACATTGAGCCTATTGAAAATGGTATGGCACAACTCGTTGCAGAACTCAGTGAAGATGGCTCTGATGATGCTGCTCAGGCTATTATGACAACTGATACTGTGAAGAAAGAATTTGCAGTTTCATTTACACTTGGTGGTAAAGAATGTAAAATTGGCGCTATCTCAAAAGGTAGTGGTATGATTCATCCAAATATGGCAACAATGCTTGGATTTATCACAACTGATGCAAATATTTCAAGTGAAATGCTCAAAAAAGCACTTCTTGAAGTTGTAAAAGATAGTTTCAATATGCTTTCAGTTGACGGTGATACATCAACAAATGATACCGTTGCAGTTTTGGCATCAGGTCTTTGCGAAAATGACAGAATCGAAACTGAAAATGATGATTATTTTGTATTCGTTTCAGCGCTTAATGCTATCTGTGAAAAGCTTGTTAAGCTTATGGCAAAAGACGGTGAGGGTGCAACAAAACTTGTTGAATGTCAAGTAAGTGGTGCAAAGAGTAAGGAAATTGCAAAGATTTGTGCAAAGAGTGTTATCTGCTCATCACTTGTTAAGGCTGCAATGTTTGGTGCAGACGCTAACTGGGGACGTATTCTCTGTGCACTCGGTTATGCAGGTGCAGACATTGATGTTAACAAGGTTGATGTTTCATTTAAATCAAAGGGCGGAGAAATTGCCGTTTGTAAAGACGGTGCAGGAATTGAATTCTCTGAAGAAATTGCAAAAACAGTACTCGTAGAAGACGAAGTATATATTATTGTTGAACTTAACGATGGTGAATATAGCGCAACAGCATATGGTTGCGACCTGACTTATGAATATGTCAAGATAAACGGTGACTACCGTACTTAATTAAAATGGTCGTCATCCTCCCTCGTCAGAGGGAGCAAAGGACTAATCCTTTTGGAGGAATAAGTTAATGGATATTTCAAAACTTACACATGCTGACCGTAGTGAAGTGCTTGTACAGGCTCTTCCATATATTCAGCAGTATCATGAAAAAACAGTTGTTATCAAATATGGTGGCAACGCTATGATAAATAAGGACTTGCAGGATGCAGTTATGACTGACATTGTTCTTCTTCGTTCTGTTGGTGTCAATGTTGTTCTTGTTCACGGTGGTGGACCTGAAATCAATGATATGCTTGGAAAAATTGGCAAGGAATCAAAGTTTGTTAACGGACTTCGATACACTGACGAAGAAACTATTGATGTTGTTCAGATGGTTCTTGCAGGTAAAGTCAATAAAAGACTCGTTCAGCTTATTGAATCTCACGGTGGTGAGGCTGTTGGTATCTGTGGTCTTGACGGCAAAATGATTAAGGCAAAGAAGTATGAGGAAGATGATATCGGTTTTGTTGGTGATATTACAGAAATCGATACAACTCTCATTGATACTCTTATAAAAAAGGGGTATGTGCCTGTTGTTTCAACTGTTGGTGGTGGCGAAAACGGTGAGGTTTTCAACATCAATGCTGATATTGCCGCTTCAAAGATTGCATCAGCTCTTGGTGCAGAAAAGCTTCTTCTTATGACAGATGTACGTGGACTTTTAATGGATAAGGATGATGAAAACACACTCATTCACAGTGTGAATGTCAGCGAAGTACCACAGCTTAAGAGTCAGGGAGTTATCAAGGGTGGTATGATTCCGAAAATTGACTGTTGTGTTGAGGCTGTCCGTCGTGGCGTTAGGCGTACACATATTATTGATGGCAGAATTCCACACTCCATATTGATAGAAATGTTGACAGATTCAGGTATCGGTACAATGTTCCTTTAATTCAGGTGATACATAATGTTAGAAAATATTAAATCTCAGGCAGATAATAGTTTGATGCCTACATATGCACATTTTCCTGTTTCAATTGGAAAGGGTAATGGTGCGACATTTGTTGATAGTGAAGGCAATGAAGTTATTGACTTCGGTTCAGGTATCGGTGTTAATTCTCTTGGTTACAACAACGATGGCTGGATAAATGCTGTTACTGAACAACTTAAAAATGTTCAACACACGTCAAATCTTTACTATAATTCAACTGTTGCAGAATTTGCAGATGCACTTTGCAAAAGAACTGGCTTCCAGCGTGTTTTCCTTTGCAATTCAGGTGCCGAAGCTAATGAATGTGCAATAAAACTCGCAAGAAAATACAGTTTTGATAAATATGGTGAAAACCGTTATAATATAATCACTCTTGTGAACTCTTTCCATGGCAGAACAATGGCTACAATTACTGCAACTGGTCAGGAACATTATCACAAATTCTTTGACCCATTTGTACAAGGCTTTAAGTATGCTGAATCAGGTAACACAGAACAGTTTTTAGAAATGGCAGACGATACAGTCTGTGCAATTATTCTTGAAATTGTTCAGGGTGAAGGTGGAGTTGTTCCAACAGATTTCCAGTACCTTAAAACTGTTGAAAAAGTATGTAAAGAAAAGGATATTCTTCTCATAATCGACGAAGTTCAGACTGGTATGGGCAGAACAGGTAAGCTTTTCGCATACGAACACGCAGGCATTTCACCTGATGTAATTACAAGTGCAAAGGGTATCGGTAACGGTCTTCCTATGGGTGCTTGTCTTTGTACAGAAAAATGTGCCAATGTGTTGACACCGGGTACTCACGGAACAACTTTCGGTGGTAATCCCGTTGCTTGTGCAGGTGCTAAATATATCCTTGAAACAATGACAGAGGATTTTCTTTTGAGTGTAAAAGCAAAAGGGGATTACATAAGAGAGAAACTTTCAGAAATCAACGAAGTAAACTCTGTTACTGGCCTTGGAATGATGATTGGCATTGAACTTAAAACAAAAAATGCCGGTGAAATCGCAAAAAAATGCAGTGAGAACGGACTCTTGATTCTCACAGCTAAAAATAAATTGAGAATGTTGCCACCTTTGGTAATTACTAAAGA
>JAZOWH010000207.1:0-4817 GCA_045659165.1 Candidatus Fimenecus sp.
CTGGGATTTCGCAACTGACGGAAAATGGAAGATTAAAAAAGGTGCACTCGTAAACACAACAACAGATATGCAGTATTCAAATACAGGTAGTGTTGCTTATTTTGGTGACACAAGCTGGAATAATTACACAATGACGGTTGAGGCAACAAAACTTGACGGTGGTGAAGGCTTCATTATTCCATTTGCAGTAAAAGATGTTGATAACAATATTTTCTGGAATATCGGTGGCTGGGAAAATACAGTTTCTTGTCTTCAGAGCATTGAAAACGGTAATAAGTCAGATAAGATTGTAGGTACTGCAAAGAATATCACAATCGAAACAGGCAGAACATATGAAATCAAAGTTGTTGTTGACGGTGCAAAGGTTAAAGGCTATATTGATGGTGAACTTTATGTTGATTACGATTTCGGCGTAAAGGCAACTTCAAAGGCTTATACAGTTGTAAGTAACGATGATAATGGTGATATCATCATCAAACTCGTAAACGTTACTGAAAAGGCAAGTCCTGTTGCTGTGAATATTGCAAATGCAGATATCGAAAGCACAGCAGTTATTAATCAGGTAGCAGGTGATTCACTCAGAAATGATAACATTCTTGGTGCAAAAGAAGACTGTATTATGACAGAATTCACACTCGACGGATTCTCAAATCAGTTCAACTACACAATGCCTGCATATTCGGTAACCAGTATCAGACTTAAAACAAAATAAAAGCAAAAAAGAGTACAGAGTTTTTAATTCTCTGTACTCTTATTTTTTTATTAATGTTGCAACTATTATTTCAGGCGGGTTATTTATTCTAAATGGAAAAATACTGTTCCCCAGTCCACGACTTACAATTAAATTTGTGTTGTTTTCTGTGTATAATCCCGAATCGTATTCAGGAAATAGTCCTTGGTGTGGCGCGATTATACCACCTACAAATGGCAAACGGAACTGTCCACCATGAGCGTGACCTGAAAATACAACTTCTATATTGTTGCTTACATAAGTATCGAAAAGTTCAGGTCTGTGTGATAACAGGATTTTGAAGTGCTTGCTATTGCTGTATTTTTCAAGTTCATAGTTCATATAGTCCTCACTATATGTAGCTGATACATAGTCAGGGTCGTCAACACCAATGATTTGTATTTCACTTTCACCTTTTTGAATCAACACATCTTCGTTGTGAAGAATTGTAATGTTTTCATCAAGTGCAACATTATCAATTCGATTTTCTTCATTGACGCGTGCTTCGTGATTTCCTGTAACATAATAAACAGGTGCAATTTTTGATGCATTGTTTATAAAGTCTCTTGCAATTTGAACATCGGTGTGTCGTGAATCAACAATATCGCCTGTAACAACAATTATATCAGGAGAAGAGTCCTTGATTAATGTCAGCAATCGGTTATTACTATTGTCGAATTCGGTGTTATGCAAGTCTGAAATGTGTGCAATTTTGTAGCCGGAAAAATCATCAGGTAGATTTTCACTTTCTACTGTCAGTTCATTAACCTGAATATTTTTATTTTCAAAAATAATCCAAGACAAAAAGGTGGTAAGGAGAATCAAAAGGGGAATAAGAATAATTTTAGTCTTTTTTGATATATGCATTACTGTTTCTCCAGTATCTGTTCATTAAGTGATTTTAAATCATCATTACGGATTTTTTTAGTGTAGCTTGTTTCACCAAGCACCCAATCCCATTCGACTTTGAACCAATCAATTTCTTCTGGCTTTTCACCATTATTAACTGACTTGACATATTCGATAAACTTTTCCCAACGCATACGGTGGAATGAATTTATATGGTCACCAAGCTGTCTGTGAGCATAGTCGTGAAGATTACCATCGTCACAGAGCAATCGGCAATACCATGTGGTAATAAGTGCCTTTGCATTAATCATATAAAGTTCTCTTGTGAAATCGTCAAGTTTATTGGTGTATTCCATGACAGGCTCAATATATGAACTGAATGAAAAGTCCTCACAGTTAAGAAGCACTCTGTCAAGAGTATCCATAAGTGATAACAATTTTTCGCCTGTTTCAATACATTCGGAATAGTTCTTATTTTTATATGCTGAAACAGTTTTTCGGCAAAGAGGTGTCATCTTGTTACAGATGGACTGTCTTAACAAATCAACTGCATCATAAATATAACATTCGTTGTCCTTAAAATCCTCAAAATCATTGAGAAAAAGTTCAACTGCCTTGTCAAAATCATCTGTAGAATATGGAATTTTAACAGTGCCACGAGCAGTAAATCTCTTTGTTTCAGGGTCAAGAGGACGACGACAACCCATTGTTTCAGTAGCACCAAAACTCAATGGACCATTGTCACTGCCATAAGCAGTTTTAAGGAGAATTTCCATGCTCTCGTTGATGCTGTCGCTTTCTTTACCATATCTGCGAGTCGCATATTTCTTTGACCATTCTTTGACGCTGTCAATATTTTCCCATATTGTGGAGAAGAAAATATCTGTCACAATCGGATTGACATTTGTGCTTTCAGCAGTAAGTGCAATACCCTTGAAATTTGGCTTTTGTGATGCATTTTTCACCATGTTAGGTATTTTGTTAATATCACCATAAATTCCGTGTCTGCCACCAAAATTATTAAGAAGTCCGCAAAGTACATTGCCATATTTTGCGAGTCTGCTGAATTTGTTTGCATTGTGGTTAATTTTTTCAGTATTAAGGTCAAGCATAAGGAGATGCTTTTCACGATAATCCTTAACAGACCTTGTGAAAAGATTATTTGGATTCAATGCCCAGCACTGCACAATCCACATAGCATCACTGTCATAAGAAATCATACTTTCCATAACATTACGGTAACTGTCTTTTGCCTTTTTTCTGTCAAGTTTTCCGCCTTCATGGCCAATATCACCTGCATAAAAATGAGTGATATCACCGAAAACTTCTTTCTGACACTCATAAAAAAGTTTGGCATATTTCACATAATGAGTGCTGTCAGGACAAACGATAAGTGGTTGTTCAATGCCTTTCCATTTACCTTGCTCAATAGTTGGAACATCTCTGTCTTTTCTCTTTATGTCACGAGGTACCATTCCTGTATACGCCTGTAAAACAATGTTCATACCAAGACTCTGCATTCTTCTGTGATTTCTTCGTGCCATCTGACACTTTTCAAAGAAGAAGTTGTCGTGAACAGGTCCACCAATGCCACAGATATTTCCCATATAGAACCAGGCATAGTAGGAGGGACCTGTAATGAAGTTTTTGATTTCTCTGTGACGGTATCCTAACTTTGTCAGGAATCGTCTGTAAACTTCTTCCATTCCAAGAATATCAAGAACTAAATTGACACCATTCATAGCAAGAAAATCGATTTCTTTCTGCCATTGTTCTTCTGTCCAGAATGCCATTGAATAAGAATGGGTACAATAGTTATATGCATATCTGTGAACAAATGATGTTGAACAGTTAATTTTACCTGTAATCAAAGGAAGAGTTTCAGGCAAATTTACCTGATTACCATATCTTGAAATGTGACAGTTACATACTTCTTTAAGGTAGTGATTGAATGCAGATGCAAGACCTACACCATTGTTAGCAGTAAGCAAAATCTTACCCTTGAGAGTTGCTATTGAAAAGTAATCTTCTTTAATTCTTTTATCAAGTCTTAAATCAAATTGTGGGACATATTTTTCACCGATTGCTCTGCCGATAATGCCATAAACATCGTTGAGGGTTTCATCATCAGTAACAGGCTTTGCAAAGTCTGTATTCTGGAAAACCTCAGGCTCACGGAAAATAGCTTTTTTATCAGGAAAACTACAATTTTCACCAAGGACTTCAATATTGTTGATTGTAACCTTTTCGCCACCATAATATTTGACAAAGATACGAAGATATCGTGTGATTTTAGGGCTTTTGCCTTTTCTGTGGAAGTTTACACCATCAAGACTTGAAAAAACAGTATATTGAATATCTATGTCTTTCGGAGTAATCACAACAACATCGTGAACACTCATGCATTTAGGAAAAGCAAGGTCTATAAAACAAGGATAAGTATCAAAAACAAACATAGGAGAAGCACTTTTACAAGCTTGTCCACTTGCATTTAATATTTCATAATTTATAAGTTCCAAAATAATCACCCGTATATATGATAACTGATAAGAATATATCACAAAAAATACCAAAAGTCTATGAAGAATAATAAGTATTTTTGTCTATAAACAAACAAAATTTAAATGAAGGAAAAAAATAGGTAAAAACTATTGAAAATAAATATCTTTTTTGATACAATTTATAAGGTTAAATGTGTCAATGTGTTTTGGTGCATTTAAATTAATTTGTTAATAATTGTTTGGAGGTATAAAAATGAGCAAAAAGTTTGTTTACCTTTTCAAAGAGGGTAACGCTACAATGCGTGAACTCCTCGGTGGTAAAGGCGCTAACCTTGCAGAGATGACAAGTCTCGGTCTCCCAGTTCCTCAGGGCTTCACAGTTACAACAGAAGCTTGTACACAGTACTATGAGGATGGCAGAAAAATCAGTGAAGAAATTCAGGCAGAAATCATGGAGAACATCGACAAGATGGAAGAAATCACTGGCAAAAAATTCGGTGATACAAACAACCCACTTCTTGTTTCAGTTCGTTCAGGTGCTCGTGCATCAATGCCAGGTATGATGGATACAATCCTTAACCTTGGTCTTAACGAAGAAGTTGTTGAAGTTATGGCAGCTAAGTCAGGTAATGCTCGTTGGGCATATGACTGCTACAGAAGATTTATTCAGATGTATTCTGACGTTGTTATGGAAGTTGGTAAGAAGTACTTTGAAGAACTTATCGACGAAATGAAAG
>JAZOWH010000208.1:0-12705 GCA_045659165.1 Candidatus Fimenecus sp.
GAGCACCTGCCTGAAGAAGAAGTAAAAAAGATATACTATCCCTTTGGCAGAGACAAGGGCTTCGATGTATATGAGGGTGACGATACCACATTTATCGCTGAAATTTTACCGGGACTTTATCATATAGCTATGGGCTATGACTCCACTGATGACGGTCCCGTTTTTTCTGATGAGCTTATGTCATGGGTTAAAGGACACACAGAAAAAGCAAAAGAAAAAGGTGCAACAGTTATCTGCAGCACCCATCGTCCCATAATAACTCCATCTCCTGCTTACAAGATAATGGGTAAGGGACACACCTTCTCAGACGGTGAAAAAAGAATAAAAGAGCTCGCCGATATGGGCGTAAGACTCTTTTTCAGCGGACATTCACATATTCAGTGTATGAAAGAAATCATAACTGAAAAGGGCAACAGGATTTACAGTGTACAGACCTCATCTCTTTCCGGATTCCCTCCGAAAATGAGAAAGATTACAATTGACACCGAAAAAGGCACTGCAGATATCCGTACAATAGATATAGACCTTCCCGACCTTGGTATGACCTTCAGCGAATATGCGAGAAAAGGTTTTCTCGGTATAATTGAAGAAATCCCCTACAATATGGAACATGACGTTGAAGCTTTTGCAAATACACAGGGTGGTATTTCATTACCTAAAGACTTAATTTTAAAGCATCCGAAAATTGTAATGTTCCTCGGCAGAAAGCTTAACGGCCTTACCTACAGCAAGGTTGCAAGATTTTCAAAGAAATACCACGATTTGAAAGCAATCGACTATGCAGATAAGAAAGACAGAAAATTTGTAGACCTTATTATGGAATTGGTAGCGAACCTTTATCGCGGTAATGCTCCTTATTCGCCTGACACCGTAGAGTACAAAATAACAATGGGTAGTTTTAAGAAAATTGAGAAACTCCTTTCAGCCTTACATATAGATATTAAAAAAATGCTCAGCGGATATACATTATCAGAATTTGTTGAACCTCTTCTTTACAACAGTGGTCTTGATGATGACAACGTAACAGTTCAATTTAATTAAAGCAGAGTTATTTGAATTTATAAAGCCACTGAGCAACCTTTTCAGGTATTTCAGTGGCTTTGGTTTTTTAGAGGTGCCCAATTGTAGTGAGAGTTCCGTTTTTAAATTATCACATCAACAATAATTAGGATAATGGTCTGAGGGGTACATATGAAGTTAACATTTACAAAGTGGATTAGTAGAACTACACAAAAAAATGCAACGCTATCTCAAAAACGACGAATTGTATTAAATAGCGTAGTCAATGCCAAATCAGATACCACTACCCAACAATTTGTGTTGATAGTGGTATCGTTGTTTTATATAGCATTTAAGCCATTTAAAAGAATTAAGCGTTGCATTTGGGAATTTGTTGTCCCTCTTGCAACGCTTTTTATTTGTTATTTAGTTGATTGATAAGAACTTCTTTCTAACCTATCGTTAAATTACTGATAATCGTTATTTTACTGTAATCGGCTTATAACATGTTTTCTAATATTGTCATAAAAATCTCCTTTCAGGGTGTCATATATATCACTCTAAAAGGAGAATTTGTTAAGTTATTATTGAACATAAAAATTTCTTTTATTCTTCAGCAATTTCTGCAGGGTCATGGTTGCAGTTACATCGCATTGTAGTCCAAAAGCACATGAAACAGGTATGCCCTCACGCACACCCTTTTCATGAAGATATTTTACCATCAATGGTTCGGCTAAATCAGGCATAATTCTCTCTCCAGACACCTGACTGCACTCTCATCTGCAAGACAGGCATATTCATATACAGGCACACTTAGACTCAGTTTTTCAACAAAATCAATCAGCATACCTGTGCAATCCCGTGAATATGGTACGGAATAACAGTTTTTATATATTTTATAAAAGGTTTCATCTGACGTGCATCTTCGCACCGTATTACAATCCGACTGCTGAAGACATATTATTGATTTTAGTGGCATTATCCTATTGAGACAATCTTTAGATGACCCTGAAAAAGGCATTCCTGATGCAAACATAACACCGTCTTTTTCGAAAATCAATGTTTTATCACCATTAACAACAACAGCATCTGCATAATTTTTCCATAGATTTGCCTGTGTTGATTTCCCTATCGAGCAAGGACCTGTGAAAAGAATGGCATTACCATCTTTTTCAACAAATGACGAATGAAGCACACACCCATTGTTCTCTACAACAAGCTTCTCAATACCTATCAGTGAAAAGATTACCCTTGTCCACAACATATCACGGTATTTATCATCAATAACAATGGTTATATTTTTTTTATTTACCATGCGACAAGCATAGTATTTGTTATCAGTATCACGTGATTTGTAATAGCAGCATAAAACATCTTTTTCGTAACCATAGACCTTATCCTGTGATACATAACAGGGCTTTTCAACTTCCTGTGGCAGTTCAGATGCAAATTCCACATTAACGCTATAATCGACCTGGTCACCATCATATAAAAACAATGAATACGGCTCTACATCCTGAAAATTCACTTGTGATTTTATCTCTATCGCAAAATTGCCGATTTTATACTTTCTTATCATCATACTCTGTAAATATTATCTGACAGTTATTTTTGTTAAGGTTATTAGCCTTCACATACGTCTGTGCACCTGCTTTAAGTCCCGAAACACGAATCCTGTGTGTCGCACTACCGTTAAGAAGGTTATCTTGTTTCTGCTTATAATAAATTAAAATGTCTGATGTTATATCATTACCTGAAATATTTTTTATAGATATTGAACCATCAGTAACATATATCTCAAATTTATCGTTATTCATTACAGGTGTCTTTTTGAAATTAACAATATTTTCAGTTTTCCAGCCTGTATATATCTCACGGGAATCAAATCCAACTGCTTCATTACATATAAGTACTGCTTTTGTTTCATGCAACAAAACTGAAATATTAAAAGTGAAGGAATTGTTTCTGCTTTTTACGGTAAGAAGTGCATATTCCACATCAACATCTGACACATTTTCTGCTACAACTGCAAGTCTTCCATTATATTCATAAATTTTTGTAATTTTAAGCCATCCGTCAACATTAACATCTGTTTCAATCTCGTTAGTATTGGTAATTGCTGACTTATCATCCATAAGTTCTGTCACTGCAAATATAGAAATCACAATCAGAATTATCAATCCTATGGCAATAAAGGATTTTTTCATATAAACACCTGTTTTCAAGAAACGGAGTTCACATCATCTGTTGTAAACTCCGTTCTGTTTTAGTTATGATTCAAAAATGTTGCTGTTTTCAAAAGGTATATCGTAACATATTGTATCCCCTGGTTTTGGAGTCATCATACAAACTGCTCTATCTGAAAAGATAGTCCAACCTGATTCTTCATCTATAACGGGACATATATACTCTGCATTATTCGTGCTTATAAACGCGCACCCTGCAGCAATATTTGTTGATAAAGCGAGGCTTTCAAATGTAATCATTGGTTTATTATATGGTTTTTTCAATTTTCATTTAACCTCCATTCGCTTTATATCAGAATTCCAAACAGAGCAAAAATCTGTCTGAAGAATTCTATCAGTTTATTATATATGCCAGTTATAAAATCAAAGAATGTTCCACTGGAAGTATCGTCATCTGTTTCACTATCATCATCGTCCGGTTGAACCTCAGTCGGTGGATTTTCAATAGTTACAACTACCTTTACAGCCTTTGAACTATCTGTATATCCGTTTTCATAAGCACCTGTCACAACATAAGTGTATGTACCGGTTTCACTTGTAGTGATTGTTACTGTCCACTCAACAACATTTTCGTCAAGTTGAGCTGCAAAACACTCAATCTGATGTGGTGGAATAATATTTCCGTTTTCGTCAGTAACAACAAGAGAATCCACATCAGCAGAAGTTTTAAGTCTTAATGTAACAACGCTATTTCCATCAGCATCTGTAACAACTCGTGGCTTATTTGTCTGTTCAACACCAAGCTCTGCAGTTCGCATTCTCATAAGTGAATATGCAGTTGATGATGTATTATTTGTTGCTGCAACCTTAACCACTTCATTTTCAACTGATGTTGGAATACGGAAGTAGCCTTTACCACCAAACTGTGAGAATGTCCACTTCATATTTGTAATAGAAAGAACGCTTCCTTCTTCACCTGTATTCTGGATAACAACAGTTCCCGTAGTGTAATAACTATTACCGTCAGCACCTGTAACCTGTTTCCAAGTAAGCTTAGCATCATTCGGAAGGATAGAGTTGAAGGAATAGTAGATATCCGTTGCAGTAGCAAGTTTCAATTCGGTTGTTTTTGAAGCGTAAGAAACAGTAAATGCAGGTTCTCCACACGCAAGCTTTGCTCCAATCTGAATATCTGTTGGAACAGCAGTTGCCCATATTTCAAATGCAACAGCCTGGTCCTTTGCAAGATACAATTCATTATTTGGACCTGCATTTTTGTAGGTTCCAATATCATTATCAAGAGCTGCAATACCATCTATAAAGATAATACCCTGTGTATCAGTTTGGGACAATGAATCTGCACCGATAAGCATATCCTTGAGTTCAAGGTAGTTAGGATAAAGTTCGTCATCAGTTGCATATGCATCCTTAACCTCTTTATCCTTTATATTATCATCCACACCTGCCGGTGAATAGATTCTGATTGCATCCAAATATACTCTGTAATAGTTTGTACCATCATCTGCAGTAGATGAATGACCGAAAGCACTTGTAAAGGTAGGTGTTATTGTTACATCATAGCTGCCATATTCAAGGTCAGTTATTTTAATAACCGGAATCTGATAAAGTGTATCTGTTGTACCTTCTTCAGCAACAACCCATCCGTAAGCATAAGCATAAGCAGGGTTATCTGTTTCGGTTTCTGTAACAAATCCGTTTACATCATAATAATGAGCAACATCGGTGATTGCGCCATTTTCGTCATAATATCTTTCTTCAGAAGTGCAAGTACCATCTTCTGATTTATACATAGTTGTCAATGAAGAATCAAGTGTAGGCTTACCATCGTCATTCATATAAATTCTGCCGTAATTGTAACCATAGAAGGTATCAACGACATTAGATGCTACTACCTTACCGCTTTCATCCTTTACAGTTACACTGAATGCACCTGTAGTGGAATCTGTAACACTTATAAGGTCAAAACCTGAACCTGTAAACGAAAACTCAACAGTAGGCCACTGGGCACCTGAACCACCGCTATATTTTGAATTAGGATTATTCTTTGTGCTGACATCAACATAATGAGCAGAACCACCACTATACTCAGCAAAAGACATATAGTTTGTTTCATATCCGTATGGATTTGCCTCACTATCAGTAAGGTCAGCATTCTGTTTCAAAGCTGTATCCTGCATGCCATCAGTTTTCCACATACCATATTCATTTACTGAATTATTATAGTTTGTCGGGACTTTACCGTTGGTATATGTTATCGTTTCGAAGGAATCTTCATAATAAATCAATGATGCAGGCACAAAGGTTGTTTTTTCTATCTGATAGTACACAACATCCTCTGCATATGTTGGGTCACCAGTGATTTTTGCACACACATAGAAGTGTTCGGCTTCTGTCATATTCGTCGATGTCAGAGTATATGACGTATTACCTTCCTTATCAATTGTACAGGTTCCATATTTCATACCGTCAATTGTATAAGTAACACCCGGCTCAAACGGAACAATAATTTCAGGTAATTCAAAGGTATATGTAGAGTTAACATCCTCATTAACTGCACAAATTCCAAGATATTCAACCTTTACATCCTTATCAAGAGCTTCCTGTGAAAGATTATTATTCTCAGTTATATCGTATTCAACAGGAAGACCATAATCAAGAGTAAGAGTCTGGTCAACAATTTTTACTTCACTCGATGTTTCTGAAAGGTTAAATGACATACGACAGTTAGAGTCAGATGCACCTCTTTCAAGATAGAAGAAGTTAAGTGTATGAACCTGACCGTCTGTTATTACCTCGTGAAGCTTTTCCAGAGCTGCAACAGTGTCTGCATTATATGTTGCTGCCTCAGGGTCTTCTTCAACCAATTTACTGTATGAGTATGTATATTCGTACTCATCACCTTTAAGTTGTCCGTCAGCAACATCCATTACATACTGATAATTAATTGTACAGTTTGTAAAGTTGATTGTTACCTCACGAGCACCATGAAGACCACCATTATCAAGCACAAGAACACCATCGATGTAAACGTAAACATCATCGTCACCTGAGAAATTGAATACAACATCTTCACCGTTAGCGTGTTTACCACCCTTTGGAATATAGAAATCGTGTTCAAATGTAAAGCCATAATGATAAATTGCATCTTCACCGGTATAATTGGTTGTTCCCTGCTTATAGTTAAATGGGAAGAAGCCTGAACCTGAATTTGGACCGTTAGCACTCCAGTTTCCAACATCGTTGAGTTCCATTTCAACCTTATGGTTGCTGTCATCAAATGAAGACTGAACAAGGTGTGTAGTATCTTTACTATCAAAATGATAAGTATTTACACCATACTCATCTGTACTGATGAATATAGGAAACTCTGCATCCCAGTAATACTTTGCAAATTCACCTGTTGTAGCAGTTGTAACATTGCCGTTAACATCAAGTGCTTCGCGTGAGAACAAATCAGGGAAATACACACTGATTCCACTAAGATATTCAAGTGTTACAGTTTTCCAACCTGAACTTGTGTTAAAACCATAGCTATATTTTGTAATATCGTGTTCAGCATTAGGACCATCATTTGCATAAGAAAGAGCATCAGAGAATGCAGAATGCGATGTAATTACACCCTTATTGAGCGTTGAACCTGCAAGTCCCTGAACAGATGCACCGTCGTGAATTGTACCTGGGTCATTTGCACCGTGTGTGTTATCCTTTGTCCACAGATTCCAAAGAGAAACCGGAATCCATGTACAGTCCTGAAGCATTTCATAGTTAGATGCAGCGTTATTTTCTGCACCGTTATAGGCAGTACCTGTAAACTGAAGTGTATAAATTCTTGCATATGCTTCTGCAACACCGTCAAGCACTTCATCCGCCTGATTTCCTGTCCATCCCATATCAGGATTATCATAACCGATAATTTCCTTAATTTGATTAACAAGATTTATATCCGCAAGAATTGCATTTTTCATCTGCTTCACAGCAATGTCATTCATCAGCTTACCGCCGTTTGAATAATCAGGAGTACCATTTGCATTGCTGTAACCATACTTGAAAAGAGTACCGTCAATTTTTTTGATATCCGTTTCAAGACCATCAATAGCCGCATAAATTGCTTCGGATGCAGCCTTATAATCGGCAGATGATGAATTATAATCTGAGAATACAGCCACACCGTCTTCAAGCTTACGAAGTAATTCTTCAAAGCTTTCTCTTGTGAAGGTTGTGTAATCCTCAGCAATACCTGCATGAAGAGCGATGTAAAGTTCTAACTGGTCATTAGAACCACCAGTGTCTCCACCTTCACCGCCGCTGACAGGAACATTTTTAGAATACAACCAGATTTTACTGCTTGAGGAGCTAGTGTTAATATTAGCCTCATTGGAAGTGCTTATTCCAATATAATATGAAGCCCACATTCCAGGATACAGGATAGTAATCGAACCATCATTATTACTAGTTATTTTGAAAGCAGTCTGTGGCGTACTAGCTATTTTCAAAGCACCGCTGCCTACATAAAGGTAGTAGTCCTGACCGTTGTATGTACATTTAATATGATATGAACCATTACCTTGACTGATAAATTCATATTCGTTAATCTCACTTGTGTCGATAGCACTGTACAAATATGGTGCACCATTCGGAGCAGCAATAGAATTATCGGAAATCTTTTCTGCAATAAGACCAGCATTAGATGTTAATGTTTCATCTATAATAGCTATTGGCATAATTAAATCATTTATTGCAATTATGTATTTACCATCTTCAATAGGTATATTTGCATCTGAACTTGGAGTGTAAAGCCCATAATAATCACCTACTGGGACAGATGGAACTGAAGGTTCTGAAGGTTTTTCTTGTCCCGGTGCAGAATAGAGCCACATAATTGCATAATTGTTTGTGCTTGGATTTGCAACATTGGTAGCATAGAAGTAATCCCATTCATGGAGTACATAATAATTAAAGGAATGAATAAGAATTGAGCCATTTGCATTCGCCGTAACGGATAAAACCTCCGGAGAGTCACCATATCCCAAGATGCCACTGCTTATTTTAAGATATTTCTGTGTGCTCTTGTTCTGAATATAATACAGATTGCTTCCTAAATGTGTAAAGGTAAACTCATTAGCAGAATCTGTTTTAAACTTATCGAAAGCATAAGGTGAGCCAGCAGTTGTTGCTTCTGTATCAGTAATATTATAGTCAGCATACACACCCCAATCAGAATATGGCTCATACTTCATAATGTGGTGTTGATTTGCCTGCCACTGATTATAGATTACATAATTGCCGTCAGCAACACATCCCTCAGAAACATCTGAGTCTGCAAGATAAATTTCGTATTTGTCTGAAATTGGCTCATCTGAACCGTTGTTGCCACCTGAACCACCTGCAGGCTTTTCAAGATTGTTAATATGATATTTTACAACTTCGTATTCATCGTAAAGAGTAACCTTATATTTATTATTACTCTGTCTGATAACCTCGTGTAATTCGTCAGTGAGTCTGATACCTGATTCAGTAACACTTGTAACGGTAACACCGTCTGTTGCAAAGGAAGTTGAACCATCTGATGCATTAGCAGTAATGTTGATTGTACCCTCTTCGTCTGTTGTTCGGAGAATTACAAGTGCCTTACCGTTAAACATCTGTATTTTTGCTTCGGAATCAGATATAAGTACAGATGATTGCTGGAATTTTTCTGTTGTTGCAGGATTACCGTTATCAACACCCACAATTTTTGCATATCTTGCAGATGAATCGTCAACTTTCACATTAAGAGTACCGTTGTAATCGTTCATAAAGTTGCCGTTGGCATCTCTTGCTTCAAATTCAACATAAATATAATCTGTTCCGTCTGCAACGAAAGTATCTCTGTTCTGCCATACACTTGTAGCAACCTGTGTTGCAGTACCTGTTACAGATTTTGTTGAACCCACAGTATCTGTGATTTCATTATTATTTTCATCATAAGCCTTAACAGCAAGTGTGCCTTCTTCATATTTCACACTGAACTGTGGATATAAATCTGCACCCTTGCCTATATAGAAGCTTCCGACTGAACACTTAGAAGCATCTGTTATACTTTCTGTCCATGTTCTGTATGTATAACCTGCAGGTGTTGTAACAACATCTGAAACTGCAGTTGCAATAACCTGACCATTGAGAATAAGCTCTACCTTTTTCGCATTACTGTATACTGCAACGTTGGCATATCCGTTTGAAAGAGCAAGCTTATCCCTGTTCCATGAACCAGGAACAAGATGAAGTGTTGTGCTTTCTTCATTCCACCAGCTTCTGTAAAGATAATAAGAGTCTTTTTCAAAGCCAGCTGTATCAACAACACCAAAATATGATGAGTTAGGAACTGCATTTTCATTTTTGCTGTAACCATCATTCCAAGGAGTAGGTTCACCAATATAGTCAAAGCCTGTCCAGATGAATTCACCTGAGAACCAGTCATTTTCAACTACATAAGCCCATGCTTCAGCAGCTTCATTACCCCAGCTTACTGCAAGAGTATCATAAGAAGTACACTGAAGGTTCACATCGTCCTGTCCCATTGTGTAATATACGCCACGGCTATTGATTGCAGACGCAGCCTCTATTGCAACAAAAGGTTTTTCTGACCTTGAATCATTTGGGTCAGTCATAATATAACTCCAATATTCAGGGCTGTAATTACCACCGATAACATCCATTTTTCCATCAATCATAGTAAGTACATCATTACCAGGATTATTGTTACCCTGAAGAACGACTCTTGATGGGTCAAGTGTATCTACGATATCAACAATAGATGTAACGATATCTGAATAATTTGTCGTTTCTGAAGTATCAGTAATATTAACAAGCTCATTACCTACATCCCACGCAATAACACAAGGGTCATGTTCATCACGATAAATTGTATGTTCAATAACATACTCATACCATTTTTGACCTTTTGCACCAATAGCTTTATTTGATTCGTCTATAGTCTCAAGGAAGTATTTACTGAAATCGTTAGAGTTGTAGTTTTTTGAAGCATCCCATCCGTCAAAAAACTCTTCAACAACAAGAATACCAAGTTCATTACAAATATTAATAACAGTTTTGGATGTACTATTGTGTGAGGTACGAATTGCGTTGCAACCCATTTCTTTAAGTGTTACAAGCTGACGATATATTGCCTCATATTCTTGTACCGCACCAAGCGCACCCTGGTCATGATGAAGACAAACACCTTTAAGCTTTATATATTCACCATTAAGCTTAAAGCCACCATCTCTGTCCCATTCTATATAACGATAACCAAATGTTGTATGGTATTCGTCAATAAGTTCGCCACTTTCACCTCTTACAACTGTTTTTAATTTATACAGTGTAGGATTATCCAGTGTCCACAATTCAGGAGAATCTATACTTGGTGAGAGAACTACTTCTTGCTCCTTTTCTGCAGGTATGGTAATCAGATTTGATTTAACAGTACTACTTATAGGATTATGCTTGTCATCAAGAATGGTTGCTTCAATAGAAACTTTTTTTGAAATAGCGGTATCGTTGTGGAATTTAATTGTTGCCTCAACCGTACCGTCACCATTCTGAACATTAGGAGTTGTCAAACGCGGACCGTAAAGAGAAACATGTACAGGGCCCGCAATAGAAAGTGAAACATCCCTATAAATACCTGAGCCTGAATACCAACGGCTATTAGGAATATCATTAACTACCTTTACAGCAATCAGGTTTTTCGAAGAATTTGACCATGTAATATAATCTGAGATTTCAAAAGAAAAGCTATTGTATCCATAATGGTTTTCACCAACATATTTACCATTCACATACACATAAGTATGCTGATATGCACCATCAAAATTAAGGAATACATGTTCACCTGTATAATATTCGTAAAGGTTAAACCATTTTCTGTACCAACCTGTACCACCAGGGAGATGTCCGCTTTCTGCTTCTGTTCCTTCTGTTGTGAATTCCTGACTCATGCTGAAATCGTGAGGCAAGTCCACCTTTTCCCAGTCGGAATCATCAAATCCTTTCATATATGATGCTTCATCCTCGCTAAATGAAAAAAGCCAATCCTTAGTGAAATCAAGTTCAAGACGTGTGTCATCATAGTTCTGTTCGTGACCTGCCATAGCAGAAGCCCTGATTGAATTAAATAATGCGAGCCAGCCCTCATTAAACATACTTGTTGCAAGGATTATGACACAAATCAAAACAGCCAAGATCTTCCTTGTAATCTTCATTTAACTCCCTCCAAAATATATACATATCAACACATAAATTTCCAAGCTAATTATACCAAATTTCGACTTATAAGTCAAACAAAAACCAAAAAAATCCAGTCCACAAATTAACATTTCTTTGCAAAAGTGCACAATATTTTTAATCATCTTATCTTTAAAAAAATTTCAAAATATCCTTGTTGAAACCATATTATTAACAACACATAAAAAAGCGTTGCATTTGGGAATGTCAGTCCCCTTTTGCAACGCTTTTTGTTTGTTATTAAGTTGATTAGTGAGAAAATCTTTCTAACCTATCGTTAAATTATCGTAATGAATTATTATCTATTGAAAACTATTGTTTTTGTTTCGTTTTCAGCAAAGTCAACCATCTGTTGTTCTCCACCGTAAACACTGACATTGATAGTTTGTTCTTTGTCACTCGTGATTGTAACGGTAACAGTTTTCTCATCCCATTCAAGGTCAACACTTGCATTTGTTCTTGCTCTCAAGCCCTTGATACTACCACGATTCCATTCATCAGGAAGCGCAGGTAATGCTTCGATAATTCCTGTATTTGAGTAAAGCATCATTTCGTTGATTATACCAACAGTACCAATACTTGTGTCAGTACAGAATACACCCCAACCATCGTGAGTATTATGGTCTGTCATCATTGAAGTGTAATAGATGTTATCACTCATCAAGGTGTACAATGAATCATATGCTGAATCAGCGTTCTTAAGTCTTGCAGCAACCAATGCTTTGTGCACCCAGCCGTGAGATGCAATGTCATCTTCACCCTGGTTTTCTCTGTTACGGTTTGCAATGGCTTGGTTACAAGCGTCTGTAAGTGCCTGGTTTCCTTGAGTTTCAAACGCAGGCCATGCAGCATACAAATGGCTGATATGTCTGTGCTTGTTATTTTCTATATACTCGTCCATAGCCCATTCACACAATGCCCCTGATTCGTCATATTCATATTCAGGAAGAAGGCTCATAAGGTTTTCCCACTTAGCAATTCTTTCATCATATCCGTCTGCTTTTACAACTTTTTCCATCTCGATTGTCATTCTGAGCCCATCTTTTGCAGCAGAGATATCCATAGTTGCATTGGCAGTAATTGTTGAGTTGTATCCAACAGGGCAATTTTCAGGAGAATATGATGGAATGATAATGTATCTTTCCCCTTCATTCAACTCTGTTTTACCTTCTTCATAACAAGCTTTTCCGTTCACATCTGTGAAATATTCAGGTGTGCAAAGCTGGTCCCAGAAGTT
>JAZOWH010000209.1:0-1927 GCA_045659165.1 Candidatus Fimenecus sp.
CAGTCAGAAAAACAACACGAGTGGGATAGTTTCAAAACATGGCGCGAAAAGTACGAGCACCCATTATGGCAGGCTTACGAAAATGATGGTATTAAAGCAGGTCACGGTGGTATGGACTTCTTAGTTCTTTCATCTTTTGTAGATAGTCTTTATCACGGTAGTTCACCTATTGATGTTTATGACACAGCAGCATGGATGGCAGTTACTTGTCTTTCAGAACAGTCAGTTGCTTTAGGTGGCACACCTGTTGCATTCCCTGACTTCACAAATGGTCGCTGGATTGACAGAGAGCCATACAGAAAAGGTACATATTGTTTAAATGAAGTTTGCGAAGTAAGCGAAGAACATAAGGAGTAATAACTATGAAATTTTATATTGGTGTTGACGGTGGCGGAACAAAAACCGCATTTGCACTTTTTGATGAAAATAAAAATATGTTGGAGCTTCACGAGGGTCCAGCTTCTAACCACGAAAATATGGAAGGAAGCTTTCCGCAGGCGGCAGATATTATTACCGCTGGTGTAGATGCACTTTTAGAAAAAACAGGTAAAACCCGTGATGATATTACAGGAATGCTTATGGGTCTTGCAGGTATCGACCACCCATATCAGCACGATGCTATGTGCGAAGAGTTAACTAAACGCGGTCTTAAGGATTTCAGAATTTATAATGACGGTTTCATTGTTATTAAAGCAGGTGGCAAGGCTGGTGCTGGTATAGGATACAACTGTGGTACAGGTACTTGCTGTAACTCAATTGACAGTCGCGGTGAAATGCTTCAAATTGGTGGCTTTGACCGTCTTTCAGGCGATAAAGGTAATGGCCACTGGGTTGCTTACGAAGCATTCAGAATTGTTTATGATGATGTTTGTTTAGGTAAGAGAGAAAGCAAAATTACTGCTTCTCTTACAGAAAAGCTTGGTATTAAAGATAGAGAAACTTTACTTGATTCAATTCAGATTATTGAAGACGAAGAAAAGAGTGAAGCGTTTATCCGTGCACTTATTGTAAGCTTCTTTGATGCTGCAAACAATGGTGACGAGGCAGCACTCGAGGTAATTGAAGAAATGGCGCAGCGCGGTGCAGACTTCATTGGTGGCCATATTAAGAAAATGCAGTTCGATGAAGAAACAGTAAACGTTGTTCTTTCAGGTTCAATGCACACAAAGCTTCCATCTGATATTTATATAAACAGAATGAGCGAGCTTTTACACGAAAGAACAAATAAAAAATTCAACTTCATCAAGCTTACAGCAGCACCTGTAACAGGTTGCATTAACTGGTTATTAGAAGATTAATAAAAAGGACTGATATAAATGAAAGAAATCAATGTTACAGTTATCGGTTCAGGTAGTACATATTGTCCTGAACTTATTTACGGATTTATAGAAGCAAAGGATTCTTTGAAACTTAAAAGAGTTGCTTTTATGGATATCGATGAAAGAAAAAGAGAAATTGTTGGCTCTCTTTGTGTTCGTATGCTCAAGAGTGCTGGTATCGACTGCGAAGTTGTTATGACAGATGACCTTGATTTAGCATTACAGGGTGCAGATTTCGTTGTTACACAAATTCGTGTTGGTAAGCTTCCTTGTCGTCATATTGACGAGTCAATTCCATTAAAGCACGACCTTATCGGTCAGGAAACAACAGGTATTGGTGGTTTCTTCAAAGCATTAAGAACTATTCCTGTTATGGCTCATATTGCAGAAAGAATTGAAGCAATTTGTCCGAATGCCTGGCTTATTAACTTCACAAACCCATCAGGTATTATTTCTGAATTCCTTATTAATCACACAAATGTAAAAACAATGGGTCTTTGCAATGTTCCAATTGCTATGATTGATGATGTTAAAGCAGCCGTAGGCGAGGATGCAAAAATTACATATTTAGGTCTTAACCACTTAAGCTGGATTACTTCAGTTAAAGT
>JAZOWH010000210.1:0-4716 GCA_045659165.1 Candidatus Fimenecus sp.
CTTTTTGATTTTTCTCAAGGATTCCTTGTTTATTTTATCAGGTTTGCCGTCTTACTGGTAGCTATGATTGCATATATGATACTGCACGAAGCAATTCACGGTGTTGCTATGAAAATATGCGGTACGAAGAAGGTGAAATATGGTTTCACAGGATTATATGCATTTGCCGGAAGTGATGATTTTTATGATAAAAAGAGTTATGTCTTTATTGCTCTTGCACCTGTTGTCCTTTGGGGTATTGTCTTGCTGATTATAAATCTCTTTGTTTCGGAAAACTGGTTCTGGGTTGTATATTTTATTCAGATATTTAATATCAGTGGTGCTGTGGGCGATTTTTATGTTACAGCAAAGTTTTCAAAAATGCCTGATGATATTTTAATATCTGACAGTGGAGTAGGAATGAAAGTTTATTCGGCTGAATAATCTGTATTGTGGAGTGCTTTTTATGAGAGTGTTAACAGTTGAAAATGTAAAGAAAGTTGAAGCGTTGGCAAACGAAAGTGGTATTTCCTATCTTCAACTTATGGAGAATGCAGGTTCATATTGTGCAAGAGTCATCCGTAAAACCTATGCAAATACAGACAAACGAAGAGTTCTCATAGTTTGTGGCAAGGGAAGAAATGGTGGCGATGGCTATGTTATCGCAAGAAAGTTGCATGAAAATAATTTTGATGTTACGGTAATGCTGGCAATGGGAATGCCTGCCGATAATATTTCATCAGAAATGCTTTCGCGAGTTCGTGCTTTGGATATCCCTGTTGTGAATTACGATGTAAATAACTCAACGGATAAATATTTTGACAATTCACAAATTATAGTCGATTGTATTTTTGGAATAGGTTTTCACGGTGAACCTGATGCAATAATCACTTCGCTTATTAATAAGATTAATTCGGCAACTGCTGATGTTGTGAGTATTGATATTCCAAGTGGTCTTGAAGGTGATAGTGGCAAGATAAATGATAAATCAGTTGTGGCAGATATGACAATTGCAGTTCTTACGCTTAAGCCTGTTCATGTACTTAAACCATCAGTTGAAAATTGTGGCAAAGTTGTTTTAGCACCGATTGGCATACCTGATAAATGTTTTGCTAAAGTTCCTGCATCACTTTTTACTGTTAATACGGAAGAAGTAAAATCTTTTTTCACTAAAAGAGATGCAGTAAGTCATAAAGGTACTTATGGAACAGTATTAGTAATCGGTGGCAGTTATGAAATGCCAAATGCAGTTTATTTTGCATCACAAGGCGCAGTTAATAGTGGTGCGGGTCTTGTAAAGGTTGCTTTTCCTGCAGTTATGTATAGTGCAATAGCACCTAAAACTTATGAACAGACTCTAGTGCCTCTTGAGAGTAACAAGTCTGGCAGAATATCACAGAATGCAATAAGACGATTGGAAAAAGAATTGAAAAAATGCTCTTGTGTGCTTATTGGATGTGGTATGGGTACTGATAATGATACAAAGGCGGTAACTGAATTTGCAATCGAAAACTCTGAAGTACCTGTAATAATTGATGCAGACGGAATAAATTGCCTTGAAGGTAATATCCAGATAATTGATAAGGCAAAAGCACCTGTTATACTTACTCCACATCCAAAAGAAATGTCTCGTATTGCAGGTGTTGCGGTTGAAGAAATTCAGGAAAATCGTGGTGCAGTTGTGCAAAGTTTCACAAAAACACATAACGCAACACTTGTGCTTAAAGGTGCATCAACACTTGTGGGTTGTACTGAATATGACGATATGTATGTTAATTCGTCAGGTAATCCGGGCATGGCAACGGGTGGTAGTGGTGATGTGTTGAGTGGCATAATCGCATCATTTGTTTCACAAGGTATGGATGTTTTCAGAAGTGCTATTGCAGGTGTTTATATTCATGGACTTGCAGGTGATGATGTTACGAAAAAATATTCTATGATGGGTAATACACCATCACTTATATTGAAAGAACTTCCATCCACATTAGGAAAATTTGAATAGGTAATTTTATGAGAAAACTCCTTTGTATCTTGATAACGATTTTGCTTTTAGCAGGATGTGAAAAAGAAAAGACAAAGGAAACGGAAATTCCTGATTTCAGGGGATTCAAAACAGATGTTTATACAGTAATAAATGATGTGAAGATTACAGGCTCTGTAGTTTATACCGAGCTTGACGGTCTTGTGCTTACATTGACATCTCCTGAATCATTAAATGGAATAGAAATAATATGCAAGGACGGTGAATGCAAGACTAATCTTCATGAACTGTCCTTTTCTGTTTCGTATGAAAATCTGCCACCAGTTTCGTTGCCGTCAAGTTTAATGGTGTGTGCCGAAAATGCAAAAACTGCAGTGTATGAAAACGGATATTATATAATAACTGATAACGGATATACATATCAGTTGTATATTGATGAAAATGGTTTCAAAAAATTATCAACAGATGGAAATGATATTCTGAATTTTGAAAATTTTCAGTATATAACGGGACAGACTGACTCTTAAAAGAATAATATGTATTACTCTCTGATTTTTTTACCTTCAATGTTTATTTTTACAATTACAAGGTAAAAATAAAAGTGTAAGGAGTGATACGAAAAATGAATGTAAAACGAGGGGACATATATTACGCAGATTTAAGTCCTGTTGTAGGCTCGGAACAAGGTGGAGTCCGTCCTGTACTTATAGTGCAAAATGATGTTGGAAATAAATACAGTCCTACAGTAATTGCAGCTGCTATTACAAGCCAACAGGATAAATCAAGAATGCCCACACATATAAATGTGAACGGAGATGCTTGTGGACTCAGTAAAGATTCAGTTGTCCTGCTTGAACAGGTGAGAACAATCGATAAACAACGCCTTAAAGAAAGAATGGGAAACTTGTCTGTGGCTGATATGAATAAAATCAATAGAGCACTGACGGTCAGTTTCGGCTTAATATAAAATATAAATGTAGGGGACGATGTCCGCATCGTCCCGTAATTATTTATAAATAAAATATGAAATAATTATTAAATTTACATAAACCCCTTGACGATTTGGAAAAAAGTGACTAAAATATAATTAGCACTCGAAAGGGTAGAGTGCTAAATTTTTGTAATTATTATTTCTTTTTCAGGAGGTAACATAAAATGACTATTAAACCACTTGCAGACAGAGTTGTACTCAAGTCTTGTGAAATGGAAGAAACAACAAAGAGCGGAATCGTTCTCGCTGCTTCTGCACAGGAAAAACCTCAGGTTGCTGAAGTTGTAGCAGTAGGTCCTGGTGGACTTGTTGACGGAAACGAAGTTGAAATGTATGTTAAGGTTGGCGATAAGGTAATTATCGGCAAATATTCAGGTCAGGAAGTTAAGATGGACAACACAGAATACACAATTGTTCGTCAGTCAGAAATTCTTGCTGTAGTAGAATAAGGAGGGCTTTAAGATGGCTAAACAGATTATTTACGGTGAAGAAGCTAGAAAAGCTCTTCAGAATGGTATTGATAAATTAAGCAATACAGTTAAAATCACTCTTGGACCAAAAGGTAGAAACGTAGTTCTTGACAGAAAATACGGCGGTCCTCTTATCACTAATGACGGTGTTACAATCGCAAAAGAAATCGAACTTGAAGATGCATTCGAAAATATGGGTGCACAGCTTGTAAAAGAAGTTGCAACAAAGACAAACGATGTTGCTGGTGACGGTACAACAACTGCTACACTTCTTGCTCAGGCACTTGTTCGTGAAGGTATGAAAAACGTTGCAGCAGGTGCAAACCCAATGGTAGTTAAAAAGGGTATGAAGGCTGCTGTTGATGCTGTTGTTGCAGAAGTACTTAAGAATGCAAAACCTGTTGAATCTTCAGAAGATATCGCAAGAGTTGCAACAGTTTCTGCTGCTGACGAATACGTTGGTGAGCTTATTGCTGATGCAATGGCAAAGGTTACTGCTGACGGTGTTATCACAATTGAAGAATCAAACACAGGCGAAACACATTCAGATATCGTTGAAGGTATGCAGTTTGACCGTGGATACATTTCACCTTATATGGTAACAGATACAGATAAGATGGAAGCAGTTATTGACGATGCACTCCTTCTTATCACAGATAAGAAAATCGGTAACATTCAGGAAATTCTTCCGGTCCTCGAACAGATTGTTCAGTCAGGTAAGAAACTCGTTATCGTTGCTGAAGATGTTGAAGGCGAAGCACTCTCAACTCTCCTTGTTAACAAACTCCGTGGTACATTCACTTGTGTTGCTGTTAAAGCACCTGGATTCGGTGACAGAAGAAAGGAAATGCTTCAGGACATCGCAATTCTCACAGGTGGTCAGGTAATTACATCTGATTTAGGTCTTGAACTTAAAGATACACAGCTCTTCCAGTTAGGTAAGGCAAGACAGGTTAAGATTTCAAAGGAAAACACAATCATCGTTGATGGTGCAGGTGACGTTGACGCAATCAAGGCAAGAGTTAACCAGATTAAAGCACAGATTGCAGAAACAACATCAGACTTTGACCGTGAAAAGCTTCAGGAAAGACTTGCAAAAATGGCAGGTGGCGTTGCAGTAATCCGTGTTGGTGCTGCTACTGAAACAGAAATGAAAGAAAAGAAACTCCGTATCGAAGATGCTCTTGCTGCTACAAAGGCTGCTGTTGAAGAAGGTACAGTTGCTGGTGGTGGTGTTGCTCTTCTCGGTGCAATCAAGGCTGCAGAATCTCTTCTTGATACAGACGATGCAGATT
>JAZOWH010000211.1:0-3317 GCA_045659165.1 Candidatus Fimenecus sp.
AAAAAAGCCTTATCTAAGGCAAAAGGACAGCAGAAAAGAAACGAAAAAGCATTGAAAAATCAAGGATTTCATTGTATAATAAAGGGTAAAGAAAATTTAGAAGAATTTGAAGTTAAGGTTGTAGAAAATAAATGATTTTAAAATCAATTACAATGCAGGGCTTTAAGTCCTGTCCAGAAAAAACAGTACTTCAATTTAATAAGGGAATAACAGGTGTTGTTGGTCCTAACGGTAGTGGTAAGAGTAATATCTCTGACGCTGTTCGTTGGGTTCTTGGTGAACAGTCAACAAAGAGTCTTCGTGGTTCAAAAATGGAAGACGTTATCTTCAGCGGTACAAAATTCCGTAAGGCAACAGGCTTTGCAGAAGTTACTCTTTGCCTTGATAATACTGATCGTACACTTGGTTGTGATAGTGATGAAGTTAGTATCACTCGTCGTTTTTATCGTAGTGGTGACAGTGAATACAAAATTAACGGTGAAG
Organism: Candidatus Fimenecus sp.; assembly: GCA_045659165.1. Classification (GTDB taxonomy): domain Bacteria; phylum Bacillota; class Clostridia; order Oscillospirales; family Acutalibacteraceae; genus Fimenecus. Next base: position 484 of record JAZOWH010000211.1, read on the forward strand.
GTGTAAGACTTCGTGACATCAACGAATTGTTTATGGATACAGGTCTTGGTCGTGACGGCTATTCAATGGTCAGCCAGGGTAAGATTGCTGAACTTATTTCTTCAAAATCAGGTGAACGTCGTGAAATGTTTGAAGAAGCAGCAGGTATTTCTCATTTCCGTTATAAAAGACACGATGCACTTAAAAGACTTTCACAGGCAGAAGAAAATCTTGTTCGACTCCGAGATATTTTATCTGAACTTGAAAGTCGTGTTGGTCCATTAAAAACACAGAGTGAAAAGGCACAAAAGTTCTTGGTCCTTGCTGAAGAAAGAAAAAATCTTGAAATCGGTATATGGCTTCATAATATTGAAAAGACTCAGGAAAAGTTAAAGGAACAAGACAGAAAAATTGATATTGCTTCTGTTCAGTACAAGGATGCACAGAAACAGCTTGAAGAAATTGAGCAGAAGATGGATGCGATTATTGAAAAGAATCGTGAAATCAATATAAAAATTGAGGAAGTTCGTTCATCAACATCTCATTTTGAAGAGCAGGCTGCCGACCTTGAATCACAGGCTAAGGTTTACGAAAACTCTATTTTACATAATAACGAGTCAATTGAAAGACTTCAGAAAGATAAATTGTTAGCAAATCAGGACGATTTGGACATTGATGCACAGGTAGAAGAAACTGAAAAGCAGAAACAGGTTTCACAGTCAGGTCTTGATGAGGCAAACAAAAAACTCGAAGAACAGATTGCAGAAATCGAAAAGCTTCAGGTTGAAAACAACGAATTCGCAACGGTTGCTGCTGAACTTGCAAAAGAGATTTCAGTTCTTACAGTAAATCTTGCTGATAATCGTGTTATCAGTGAAACTGCAAACTCACAGGTTGAAGAAATCAAAACAAGAATTGCCGCTATTGACGAGCTTTTAGGCAATCGTAAGGAAATCCTTTTAGAACTTGAAGAAAAGAAAAACAATGCTAAAAATGTTCTTGATGAGTGTATTGAAAAAATCAACGAGTATAAAAATGCTGTTGAAGGTTACAGAATAAAAGTACAGACAAGAACTGAAAAGAGCGAAAAGGTCAAGGCGGAAATCAGCACATTACAGAGTGAAATTGACCGAAAGAATGAAAGAATCAGAATTCTTGATGACCTTGAAAAGAATATGGAGGGTTATCAGGGTTCAGTCCGTAGTGTTATGAAAGAAAGTAAGCGTGGTGCACTTAATGGTATTCACGGACCACTTTCACAGCTCATAACTGTTAAGGATAAATATTCAGTAGCAATTGAAACTGCACTTGCAGCTGCTATTCAGAACATTGTTGTTGACAATGAAAATGATGCGAAAAAAGCAATCGCATTTCTTAAAGAAACCCGTGGTGGTCGTGCAACATTCTTACCACTTACTGCAATTAAATCAAGAATGCTTGAAGAAAGTGACCTTGATGATTGTTATGGCTATGTGAATATTGCATCTGAACTTGTATCTACGGACAAGCAGTACAGAGAGATTATTGAAAATCTTCTTGGCAAAACTGTTGTTTGTGAAGATATGGACAGTGCCATCACAATGGCAAAAAAATATAAGAATAGATTTAAAATCGTTACACTTGATGGTCAGGTTATCAATGCCGGTGGTTCAATGACTGGTGGTAGTAAGGCTCATGGTGTGGGAATGCTCAGCCGTAGCAACGAAATTGAAAAGCTTACTGCAAGTGTAAAGGATTTAGAGGAAAAGAAAGAATCACTTCTCATTCAGGAAAAAATGCTCTCAGAAGATTTGGCATCTGCCGTTGCTGACCTTAATGGCATTGAGGGTGACATTCTTTCAGCTAATGAAGAAAAAATCCGTCTTGAGGGTGAATATAACCTTGCTGCACAGCAGTATGAAACTTCATCAGGTGGTGTTGGTGAACTCATCGAAGAAGAAAGAATACTGAACGAAAGAATTGACAAAATACAGGAAGATAGTCTTACTGCAAAGTCAAAAGTTCAGGAACTTACTAATGAAATTGCAGCAAAAGAAAAGAGTCTTGAAGCAGTCAGCGGCGACAGAGAAAGTCTTGCTCTTGTTCGTGAAGAACTTTCACAGAAGGCTGAGGAAATCCGTCTTGAAATCTTAGGTTTCCAGAAAGATATTGAATCTGCTGATGATAATATTCGCAGACTTAATCTTCTCAAGGGTTCACATTCTGACAGACTTCAGGCTTTGGATGATGAAATAGAAGCATTCAAAAATAAAAATATCTGGCTTACAAATGACATTGAGAGTCTTCGTCAGTCTGCTGATGAGCTTCGCAAACAATGTGGTAATGCAAAGACAGATATTGATGATTTGCTTGATGCTCGTGCACAGTTGGAAAAGGAAAACACAGACCTTCGTAATCTTGAAAAGGAAAAGAGCTCTGAAAGAGAACGAATCAGTGGTGAACTTGCTCGACTTGAAGAAAGAAAAGCAACAATGCTTAATGAGTTTGAGGAATATAACTCAAAACTTTACGATGAGTATCAGTTAACAAGACGAGAGGCAATTGCTCTTGAAATCGTTATTGATAATATCGGGGACGCAAGAACTCGTCTTTCAGCACTTAAGAACGAAATCAGAGGACTTGGCTCGGTTAATGTTTCTGCTATTGATGAATACAAGGAAGTTTCTGAAAGATATGAATTTATGTCAGAACAAATCGGTGATGTTGAGAAATCTAAGGCAGAACTTATCAGACTTATTGATGAATTGACAACAAAGATGAGTGTTCAGTTCCGTGAACAGTTCCAGAAAATCAATGTTGCATTCGGTGAAACCTTTGCAGAGCTTTTCGGTGGCGGTAAAGCAGAGCTTGTCCTT
>JAZOWH010000212.1:0-1529 GCA_045659165.1 Candidatus Fimenecus sp.
ATATATGGACTTAAAAGAATTCTGTCACGGTTAGGGTCAACACCACCAACATACTTGCCATTTACCTTAACAATAATTTCGGCAGCAGTTTTAAGTGAGAACCATAACTCTTTACCACGAAGATGAGATGGAATAGTCACATCTGCTTCAAAAAATGCTGTTCCATCAGGAGTAAAGTACATATCACCTTTACGAAGATTTCTCCATCCTTCAGGATAATATTCGTACTGCATTTCAGCAACCTGTCGTGCATCACGTACTTTTAAGTTTTCAATCTCATATTTTTCTTCGTATATGTATCTTTTAAGCCAACCGAAGCGTAAATCTGTCCACTCTTCAGGACGCATACTTCTTCTAACAACTTTAATATGTGCCACTACGCTTCCTCCTCTTAATCTTTATCCCAGAAAAATGGTTTTTTCTTCTGTGCAACAATTTTTACACTTTCACCCAAATCGCGTAATATTTCACTTTCAATCCATGAAATACAACGCTCAACTATAAGACATTTTGAACATTCGCCCTGTAAAAGTACAGTAAGAATGCCGTTTTCATAAGAAACAAAATCGATTTCTCCACCATCACCCTGAAGCTTTGGTTTAATAATTCTGTCAATATAATCTCTCATAATTATCCCTCAATTTCCTTTTTGAGAATTGCTCGGACACCCTCAAGTTTTTCCGTTGCAACATCTCTTGTTTCACCACACATTGAGTAGTAAACTTTAAGCTTTGGCTCTGTACCTGATGGTCTTATTGCTATCCAGCTACCATCTGTAAATGTATATTTAAGGACATTTTCTTTTGGTAAATCGTCAATTCCTTTTGAATAGTCAAGGACATCCTTGATGTTATCAAAAAGTGATTTTCCATTTTCACGCATATTTGTCATAATGCTTTGAATTTTTTCTGCACCATCTTTGCCTTTAAGCACAAAAGTATCAAGTGCATCAAGATAGAATCCAAACTTTTCGTAGATATTATTAAGAGCATCAACAAGTGTTCTGCCATTATTTTTGTGGTATGCTGCCATCTGACAAATGAGCATTGAAGAAACAACTGCATCCTTATCCCTTGCATGAGTACCAACAAGATAACCATATGATTCTTCGTAACCGATTACGAATTCCTTATCACCGTTGATTTCGTATTTCCCTATCTGTTCACCAATATATTTGAAACCTGTGAGAGTATCAACAACATTGAGTCCGTAACTTCTCGCAATATCAGCACCAACTTCACTTGTAACAATAGTCTTTACGAGTGTTGATTTTTCATTTAATTTGTCTTTTCGGTTTGAAAGAACAAAATCTACAAGCAGAGCACCAACCTGATTACCTGTGAGAAGTACATATTCACCATTATGTAAAACTGCAGTACCAACACGGTCACAGTCCGGGTCAGTACCCAATACCAAATCTGCATTTTCAACTTTTGCCTGTTCTATTGCAATAGTAAGCGCATCTTTTTCTTCAGGATTAGGTGAACGAACTGTACTGAAATTACCATCAGGAAGTCGGATCGTAGCCA
>JAZOWH010000213.1:0-5448 GCA_045659165.1 Candidatus Fimenecus sp.
GAAAATGCTCTTAAAGATAATGACCGACTTTTCACAATCGGCGAATGTGCATTCTGTGACCAGCAATATTTAAAAGAACTTGAGCTTACAAAAACAGTTACTGCATATATCATTGATGAAGATGATGACGAGATAACTCCATGGTTTACATTGGAAGCAAGCTTTTGTGAGGCTGCAATTGAAAAAATTACCTTTACAGGTGACAACCATTTCGAAGCAATCGGCTATTTGATGTTCTGGAAGAGTAACATTAAAGAAATTGACCTTGACGGTGTAGACGAAATTGGTGCAAGAGCTTTTGAAGATTGTATGAATTTTGAAAGAGTATCATCTGATACCTGTCTGTATATCTATGAAAGAGCATTTGAAAATTGCGAAAATCTTAAATCGGCAAAATTCCCTAATTGTTTAGAAATATATAGCAGCGCATTTAATGATTGTTATCGCCTTGCAGAAATAGACTTTGAAAATGTAGAATGGATTGATAGTTACGCATTCCAATATTGTAAGAGCCTTCCTGCAACCCTCGAACTTAAAAATGTGGAAGACGTTGGTGACTATGTGTTTGAGGACTGTGTAAATATTACAACGGTAAATCTTCCTAATTGCAGCTCTTTAGGTTGCGGTGCATTCAGAGGTACCAATATTACCGAAATTACTTTAGGGCATGTATTTCTTTCAAAATATGCGTTCCTTGAATGTACAACACTTACAAGCGTGAAAGCAAAAGGTTTGACGGCTAGCGAAAAAGCATTTTACGGTTGTACAAATCTTGTAAGTGTTGAAGTGGACTATTCTGCTTCAATCGGCAATAGTGCTTTTGGTAGTTGTTCAAACCTTGAAAGATTTAAAGCCGGCACAGTAACAACAATTGGCAACTATGCATTTAGCGGATGTTCAAAACTTGAAGAATTTAATTGTGAATCGGTAAAATCAATAGGTTACTATGCTTTTTCAGGCTGCGTTTTATTTGAAAATCTCAATCTTACAAGTGTTGAATCCATCGGTGACAGAGCATTTTTTGGTTGTACAAATCTTAAATTGGTGCAGTTGGCGCAGACAAATTGTAAATTTGGTGCAGAATGTTTTATGAATTGCCCTAACATTTCCTTCTATTGCGAAGAAAACACAGACCCATACAATTATGCAATTAAAAACAATATTCCTGTTTGTGCAATTACAATCAACTTACAGAAAGAGTCTTATGAATATACAGGTAGTGAAATTGAACCAAGTGTAATTGTAAGTATCAGCGGGATGACACTTGTGCAGAACAAGGATTATATCCTTTCCTTTGAAAAAAATATCGGCAGAGGAAATGCAAGATTGACCGTTCATTTTATTGGTGATTTTGAAGGCTTACCTGATGCAGTCAGATTGTTTGCAATTGTTCAGGCAGATATTACAGTTTCTCAAATTGAATACGTAGTAGATAATGAGTATTCAGGTGAGGATATAAGACCTAAGGTTGTTGTAAAATACGGTGACAAGACACTCATCCTTGATGAGGATTACACAATTAGATACAATAGCAGTTCAAACGCAGGTACAATGTTCTTCACAGTTACAGGTAAGGGAAATTACACAGGTTCAATCGATTGTTATTACAACATTATCCGTTGCGATATTGCAGAAGCTACTGTTGTGACAGTTCCTGATATGGTTTACACAGGTGAACAACTTAAACCAAAGCCTGTACTTACTTGGAAAGGCTTTACTCTCATCGAAAATCAGGACTACGAAATCAGATATTTAGATAACATTGAATCAGGCTATGGCACAATGGCAATCTATGGTATGGGTAACTTCTGCGGTACACAGCGAGTTCAGTTCAAGATTTTCGGTAAAAACCTTGAAAACGCAGTTGTTTCTGAAATCCCTGACCAGATATACACAGGCAACGAGATAACTCCTGATGTGACTGTTACTCTCGGTGACCTTGAGCTTGTAAAAGATGTTGACTATGTTCTCAAATACGAAAACAACATTGAAAAGGGTGTTGCTACTGTTCTTGTAAGCGGTATCGGTAATTACAGCGGTGTTGCAAAACAGACATTCAACATCAACAAAAATAGCGTTTATTCATTCACAGTATTCTCTGAAACTGAAATGACAGCAACTTATGACGGTACACCGTTAAAGCCTGAAATGGAGGTTTACTACGGTACAACAAGACTTACTGAAGATGTTGATTACAGAGTGGAACTCGAAAATAACGTGAATGCAGGTACTGCAACAGTAACAATTATCGGCATGGGAATTTATGAGGGTGAAAGAAGTTATGACTTCACTATTCTTCCTTGTGAAATCACAGAAAATGACATTTCTGTAACAGGTAATGAAATCAAAATCGTTAAAAACGGTGAAACTCTTGTTAAAGACAAGGACTTTACAGTTGAGTATTCAAATAACGATGGTGTAGGTACTGCAACAATCAATGGTATCGGCAACTACTGTGAAACTGTTGAAGTTGAATACACAATTACAGAAGACGATAATCAGCCTGATGAACCTAACGGTGACAATGGCAATAACAATGAAAACGACGACAATGGTAACAATAACGAAAATGAAGAACCTGACGACGATGATAACGGTGGCATATTCGGTTGGTTAATAGCTATTATCAATTTCTTGTTACGTCTTTTCGGCATTAAATAACAATAGGTGAGATTGTCATTTCGCGTAGTGGCAGGCTTCCACGCCTGAACTGTCATTCTGAGCGTAGCGAAGAATCTCCTCAACCAAATAAAATAAAGGTGGGATTTTTCCCACCTTTGTTTTTTGTGAACTTAAATTACGAATTCATTATGTCCTTTACAACTTCTCCTGCAATAATAAGTCCTGCCACACTTGGTACAAAACTGATGCTTGCAGGTGTACGCTCTCCGTCATTTTTCGGAATTTCACTTGAATAAAGCACCTTTAATTTCTTGACACCGCGATTTTTAAGTTCTCTTCGCATAACTCGGCAAAGGGGACAAGTGTCAGTTTTGTAAATATCAGTTATTTTAAATGCAGTAGGGTCAAGTTTGTTACCTGTACCCATAGACGATATAATAGGTATATGCAATTCCTGTGATTTTATTGCCAAATCAATTTTTGCAGTTACGTTGTCAATGGCGTCTATTATATAATCGTATTGGGCTAAGTTGAACTCGTCTGCGTTTTCAGGAAGATACATTTTAACGATGGCTGTAACTTCGCACTGTGGATTTATGTCAAGAATACGCTCTTTTGCCACATCAGCCTTGTTTTTGCCAACAGTTGAGTGAAGCGCATACAACTGGCGATTTATATTAGTAATGTCAACTGTGTCCTTGTCAACAACGGTCATTTTGCCCACACCACAACGAGCCAAGGCCTCGGCAACATAAGACCCAACACCACCAAGACCAAAAATAATAATATTCTTATTTTTTAACTTTTCAAGATTATCCTTGCCGATTAATCTTTCAGTTCTTGCGAATTGTTCCATAAAATCACCGTTAATTATTTTATCATATTGAAAATTCTCCTGCAATAGTGTATAATACTTTTTTGGAAATTTATATTATATTAAGGATGATAGAAAAATGAAACTTGGTATTGTTGGTTTACCTAATGTTGGTAAAAGTACACTTTTCAATGCGATTACAAATGCAGGTGCACAGTCAGCTAACTACGCTTTCTGTACAATCGAGCCTAACGTTGGTGTTGTTGCTGTGCCTGATTACAGAATCGACAAGCTTGCAGAGATGTACAATCCTGCAAAAATTACTCCTGCTACAATCGAATTCGTTGATATTGCAGGACTTGTAAAAGGTGCATCAAAGGGTGAAGGTCTTGGTAACAAATTCCTTTCACATATCCGTGAAGTTGATGCGATTATCCATGTTGTTCGTTGCTTTGAAAACGACGACATTATCCACGTTGAAGGTAGTATTGACCCACAGCGTGACATTGAAACAATTAACCTTGAACTTATTCTTTCTGACGTTGAAATTCTTGACAGAAGAATCACAAAGGTTGAAAAGGACCTTAAGGGTGACAAGTCACTCCAGAAGGAACTTGATTTCCTTAAAAGACTTCGTGGTGAGCTTGAAAACGGTGTTAACGCTCGTGCTGTTGAAATGGATGAGGAAGAAAGAGAAATCCTTTCAACTGTTGCACTTCTCTCATCAAAGCCAATCATCTATGCTTGCAATATGAGTGAAGACGACTTCGCAAACAACATCCGTGATAACGCAAGATACAATGCAGTTTGCAAACTTGCAGAGGCAGAAGGTGCTGAAACACTTCCTATCTGCGCAGAGCTTGAAGCACAGATTGCTGAACTCGATAAGGAAGAAAAGGAAATGTTCCTTGCTGACTTGGGTATTGAACAGGGTGGTCTTGACCTTCTCATTCAGCGTTCATACAATCTTCTTGGTCTTATCTCATACCTTACAGCAGGACAGCCTGAAGTTCGTGCATGGACTATTAAAAAGGGTACAAAAGCACCACAGGCTGCTGGTAAAATTCATACTGACTTTGAACGTGGATTCATCCGTGCAGAAGTTATCCACTTTGACGACCTTATTGCAAACGGCACAATGCAGGCTGCAAAAGAAAAAGGCCTTGTACGTTCTGAAGGTAAAGAATATGTTATGAAAGATGGAGACATTGTATTATTCAGATTTAATGTTTAAATCTGAATAATACAAATTCGTAATTCGCAATTCGTAATTCATAATTAAAAGTAAACCAATGTATATAACAATTACGCATTACGAATTCAACATTACGAATTCCAACCTGCGTTCGTAGCTCAGTTGGATAGAGCGTCAGACTCCGACTCTGAAGGCCGCTGGTTCGATTCCAGTCGAGCGCGCCAAAAGCACCCTTGTGGTGCTTTTTTAATTTGCAACTATAAACTTAAATCCTACTTGCAATGCACTGATAAATAATTTATAATTGATTAATCAAACACTTTGTACAAGGAGAAAGACAATGGGAAAAATCAAAGGACTTATTTCTAATGTTAAACAATATTGGAATACTCCTGCTGAGGGAAATTATGTTCCATATAAAGAGATAGTACATATAGGTGCTGCAGGTTTCGGTGTTCATTGGACATCTACACTCGCTAACACAATCGGTCTTAGTGCATCAAACTTCCTTGTTGGTGCAAGTATAGGACTTCAGCCTATGCACTTACAGATTATGCTTATAATCGCAAATCTTGTGGGTATGCCAATCGCATTTTTCAGAGGGTGGTTTTTCGATAATCACAAAATGCCTGGTGGTAAGTTCATTCCAATTATGCTTCGTACACCAATACCAATAGTTGCATTATCAACTCTGTTTGTGTGGTTGCCTTATGAGAACTGGCAATATAATACAAAACTGATTGTTGTCTGGCTTATGTATATGTTGGTTCAGTTTTTCCTTTGTTTCTATGACGATGGTTGGGGATTTTTCCAACAG
>JAZOWH010000214.1:0-5180 GCA_045659165.1 Candidatus Fimenecus sp.
TTTGCTTTTCTCCATTCTTCAAAGTTAGAATTGAGAATTGTAAGCATATATTCTTTAACAGCAGCTTCAGGATAACCTTTTTCAATGTAGTATGAAACGTTTGCTTCAGGGTCTTTTCTCTTTGAAAGCTTACGCTTGCCACCATTTTCTTCTTTCATAATAGGTGCAATATGAGCATATTTAAGTGGCTTGTTGCCCAATGCTTTGAAAAGTTCAATATGAACAGGCACAGAAGCAATCCATTCGTCACCACGAACAACGTGTGTTGTTCTCATAAGGTGGTCATCAACTGCATGAGCAAAATGATATGTTGGAATACCGTCAGCTTTTAAAACAACAACGTCATTCACGTTTTCACTCATTTCGATTTTGCCTTTAATCATATCTTCAAACTTGATTTTTCTTGAGATATCACCGATTGAACGAAGACGAACTGTAAAAGGAACACCATTATTGATTTTTTCAATAATTTCTTCATCAGAAAGGTCGCGACACTTTGCATATGAACCGTAATAACCTTTTATGTCTTCATTTTCCTGCTTTGCTCTGATTTCGTCCAAATCTTCAGGAGTACAGAAACAAGGATAAGCCTTGCCCTCTTCCATAAGCTTTTTAGCAAAAGCACGATAGATTTCTCTACGGTGACTTTGTGTGTATGGTCCGTAATTACCGATTTCTGTGTTGAAACCGGTAACACCTTCGTCAGGAGCAACACCGAAAGCTTCAAGACCTGTTACAATTCCAGTAACACCGTCTTCTACTTCACGCTTTTTGTCGGTGTCTTCAATACGAAGCATAAATACGCCGCCAGTTGTGTCAGCAGTAAGTTTTGAAGCAAATCCTGCATAAAGTCCACCAAAGTGTAAGTATCCTGTAGGGCTTGGAGCAAATCTTGTTACTCTTGCACCTTCAGGTAAATCTCTTGCAGGGAAAAGTTCTTCGTAATATTCTGTGGACTTGTCCACATCTGAGAATATAAGTTCAGCAATTTTTTTGCAGTCTGTCATGTATATAACCTCTTATTCAGGAATGATTGCATTTGTAGTGATGTACTTAACACCGCGTTCAAGCATAGCATTAAGCAATTCTGGAGTGTCAACTGTCCAACAAGCAGCAGTAAGGTTGTTGTTGTGAATATTCTGGATTGCATCAAGGTCTTTGAGTGCTCTTTTTGCTTCAAAAGCAACACCAAAACCATTTTCGATACATTCGTGAATTTTTTCTTCTTTGAGTCCATGCACAAGCAACCATAACTCCATATCAGGTGAAAGACGCTTGAACTCACGAAGAATTGATGCGTGGAAAGAGATAAGAATAACATCATCTTCAATATCGTAAGCACGGATGATGTCGAGAAGACTCTTAACCTTGTCAACTCGTTTGTCTTTAACTTCAATCATAGGCTTGATGTTTGCTTCTTTACAGATTTCGATATATTCTTCAACAAGACAAACACCTGCATCAGGATACTTGTCAATATTTGCACCATTTGTGAATTTAACCTTTTTAAGGTCTTCGTAAGACATTGTCTTAACGTCACCTTTTTCCTTTGCCATTGACTGAAGCATATAGTCGTGGATAATTACCCATTTACCATCAGTTGTGTAATGAACATCACATTCAAGGGCATAGTAGTTGTACTTTGCTGCTTCGCGGAATGCATAGAGTGTGTTTTCAGGAGCAACAGATGAAAGACCTCTGTGCGCAGTGAAGTGAACATCAGACAAATCAAATTTAGCAGCAGATGCTGCAGGAACAGTATTTTTAGCTGGTTTTTCACCGTAACGGATAGATGTATATGCCTTTCTCATAGCAAAAGCAATCGCTGATGGAATACCAACAGCAAGGCCGATTTTTGTGAAAGTTTTTCTATTATTTTTCATTATGGAATCACCTATATCTTTCCTGTGAGTATAATCAAAGATATTATACTATATAATACGCAAAAAGTAAACTGTCTATTTGCAAAAAATCTTACACAAAAAATCAGACATCTTGCGTTTTATTTATGGTTGTGTTATAATACGTTTATATATTGGATTATTATGAGTAATTATGCGAATTTACAGAAAGGAGCGATAAATCGGTGGAATTTTTTGATATGATTTATAGACAGATTTATTATATTGGAATCCAGACCATGCGTTATGGTAAAAGATTTTTCAGTTGGTTTTTATCGCTGCTTTTAAAGCCTGTTAAAGCATTTGCAACACTGATATTTACAATTTTTATTGTTATTGATAAACACGCACTTAAAACATTTCATAAAAACACGGAAGAATTAAAAAAACTTTTTAAGGAAGCAAAAAGTGTGTCCAACACCAGTGCTAACGGAAAGAAGAGTTTATTCCGATATATGAAGGTTGCTTTCAGCAGATACAAAAGTGTCTTTACATACATCTCAAACTTCGTTTTACCTGTTGTTTCATTGGTAATTTTGTTGAATGTTGTATCTTTTTGGGCAGATTCTGCATTTGCACTTGAAATAAATTATAATGATGAAATTATAGGGTATGTTCAGGACGAGGCTGTGTATAAAGAAGCAAAAAAACTGGCATATGACCGACTTGATGTTAATACAGCATCTGTTGGACTTTCACAAGACGGTGGAAAAGACTCACAGCTTATCGGTGATGCTGAATACAAAATCAAAAGAGTAAAACGTGTTCAGTTTAATGATGCAACAGAAATTTGTGACAAGCTTATTGAAAAGTCTGATAATAAGATTACAAATGCTTGTGGTGTATACATTGATGATAAGTTCATATGTGCTGTGAAAAATGAAACGGATGCACTCAGCGTATTTGATGCGATTTTATCAGAACACGAAACCGGAGAAGAAAATGCGGTTATCAGCTTTGTTGAAAATATAGACTATGTTCAAGGTCTGTATCTTGATAGTGAAAAGGTTATCAAGGATGCGGAGTATCTTCAGAACAAATTGATTTCCAACAGGAGCGAGGAAAAATATTATACTGTTGAAGAAGGGGATACAATCATCCGTATTGCTCGCAAAAATGATGTATCAGCTTCAAAAATATATGACCTTAACCCTGATGTTACGGCTGAAACATTACAGATTGGACAGAAAATTCTTATATCAAAAGCAGTTGATTTTCTTCGTGTTCAGACAACAAAAACGGAATATAAACAGAATGAAATTCCTTTTGATACAGTAACTATCAACACAAGCAGTTTGTATGTAGGCGACAAGAAAACTCTTGCAAAGGGTGAAAACGGTGTTGAGCAGATTACTGAACTTGTAACATATATCGATGGTGTTAAGGTGGAGTCAAAAGAGGTTTCAAGAACTACCATCAAGGAAGCTGTAAGTGAAAAGATTCAGGTAGGCACAAAACGACAGTCCTCTTCATCAGGCTCAACAGGTTCATCAAATGGTAGACTAAGATGGCCAACGATTGGTGCAAATCAGGTTTCATCACCTTACGGTAAGCGTAATTTTGGTGACGGATGGCATGGTGGAATTGACCTTGTTCGTCCTGGTGGAAGTTCGGGTTGTACAGTTGTTGCTGCTGGGTCAGGTGTTGTAACATTTGCAGGCTGGTATGGTTCGGGTGGATATACAGTTATGATTGACCATGGTAACGGACTTTCAACAATGTATAATCATATGCAGAACACTATAAAGGTGCGTACAGGTCAGCGTGTGTCTAAAGGACAAGCAATTGGTAATATCGGTGCAACCGGATATGTTACAGGTGCTCATCTTCACTTTGAGGTTAAAGTGAATGGTAAAAATGTGAACCCCGCATTGTATTTATAATTAACGAGGAATTTGTATGGAAAAATTTTTGATTGCAGGATTGAAAACTGAGTTTAATGTACTTTATCACAGATTGAGAGAGCATGCCGAACCATATAAAGCTGAGTTTGACGGTGAGGCTGACATAAAGATTCCACTTGAAGAGAAAGATTATATCATCAGACATCAGAATAAACCTCATATTCCATTAGATGTATTTGAATATACTACTGTCGGCGCAGCCTTCAACAGAGCATTGATAAATTATAATGGTGTAATGTTGCATTCGTCTTGTGTTGAAAAGGATGGCTATGCATATCTTTTTTCCGCGGACTGCGGCACAGGAAAATCAACTCATACACATTTGTGGCTTAAAAACTTGTCTGGCACAAGAATAATCAATGACGATAAACCTGTACTTCGTTTAGAAGACGGTGTATGGTATGCACACGGAACACCTTTTTCAGGGAAAAACAACGAAAGCACCAATACGAAAGCTCCAATCAGGGCAATTGTTTTTATAAAAAGGGGCGAAGAAAATAAGGTGAGCAAAATAGCTCCTGCCGAGGCAGTGAAACTTATTTTCAAACAGTTGTTATCTGCTGTTGATAAGGATTTTGGTTTTAAATTGCTTGAAAAAATTGATTTGTTGCTTACAATGGTTCCTGTTTTTTCTTTGGAATGTAATATGGACGATGAAGCGGCAATTGTTTCATATAATGAGATAGAAAGGTTGATAAAAGATGAAAATTAAAGAAGGTTATATTTTGAAGTCTGTTGCAGGTAGCAATGTGGTTATTGCAACAGGAACAGAAAGATTTGATTTTAAAGGTGTTATCACCTTTAACGATACAGGTGCAGAGATTTTTAATATGCTCAATGGTACATATACTGTTGATGAGATTATTGAAAAAATTGCCAAGGATTATGAAGTTTCTTATGAAACTGCAAAAACAGACGTGGAAAATCTCATTGAAAAAATGAGAAATCAAGGGCTTATTGAAGAATAATAAAAATATTTGCTCACAACAAGCTTTGATGTGTTTGTGGGCAAAATTTATGCATATTAGAGGATGTAAAAATGGAAGAAAGAAAATTTATTTCCCAGAAAGAAAATAAAATGGGTACAATGCCTGTAGGCAGATTGCTTGCATCTATGGCGACACCTATGATGATATCAATGCTTGTTCAAGCTTTTTATAATGTTGTAGACAGCGTATTTGTATCAAGACTTGGTGAAAATGCACTTAATGCAGTTTCACTTGCATTCCCATTGCAACAGTTGATGATTGCTGTTTGCGGAGGTACAGCAGTTGGTATGAACGCATTGCTTTCACGTTCATTGGGGGCAAAACAGTTTGAAAGAGCAAATAAAATTGCGAACACAGGAATTTTTCTTTTCCTTTGCAGTTCAGCG
>JAZOWH010000215.1:0-2116 GCA_045659165.1 Candidatus Fimenecus sp.
AAGAGTCCCAACATCTGAAACGGATAACACCATTACCTGTGTTGAAATCCTTGATATCATAACACTGACAAGTAGGACAAACGAAAGTACAAGTGCCACAACCAAGACATGACTGTGAAAGCTCTGCCCATTCAGGAGCATCGAACAATTCGCTTGTTTTTCCACCACCGAAAGCATCTGTTGTAAGGTCTTTAAGTGGAAGTTTATCCATAATTGCGTTTATCTTTGCTTTCTGTTCATTAACAGTAGCGTCGTCGCATTCTTCTGTTAAATCTGAAAGTTTATTTAAGAGTTCTTCACCCTTTTGAGTGTTAGCCTTAAAGAAAATTTCTGTTTCTGTTTTCCAAGCAGAGATGTCCCCTGCTGGTTCAGAAGCATCAATGCCGAAAGTCTTACAGAAACAAGTTTCTGAAGGTCTTGTACAAGCAAGTGAAATGATAACACCATGCTGTCTTCTTGAACCATAGAAGCTATCAACAGGCTCTGTCAAGAAAACTCTGTCAAGAATATCAAAACTCTTTACATCACAAGCTCTTACACCAAAAACAACAAAATCTTCTGTTTCGTTTCTTGTGTCTTCAACTTCAATGTTCTTACCTGAAACTTTAAATTTCATCAAATCTTCAGTCTGTGGGAAGAAAAAGTCCTTAGGGCTTTTTACTGTGTTAAGAGCGTTGCTCCATACTGTGCCCTCTTCCCATTTTTTGAAAGCCGCACTGCCATCATTCTGGTCAACAGGGAGATATAACGCAGCATTTTTTGCGATTTCAGCAAAAACAAGGTTCATTTTATCAAGAGAACATTTACGCATCAGTATCCCTCCTGTCAAAAACTTCACCAGGTTCTAAGTCTTCAGTTGTATAGTCAACCAAAGGAGCACGTGAGCCAACCTCAGCACCAGCCTGATATTCACCGTAGAATTCATTCATATCCTTAATGAATTTACGATTAAGAAGGTGTAAAGGAATATTCTGTGGACAAACTCTTGAACATTCACCACAGTCAGTACAACGACCTGCAACGTGGAAAGCTCTGATAATGTGGAACATTTTTTCTTCAAAGCTGTTTGCAGGTGATTTATTTTCAACACCTGAATTTGGATTATCAAATACACATTTTTCGCATGTGCAAGCAGGACAAGCATCACGACAAGCATTACAACGGATGCAACGTGAAAGTTCATTCTGCCAGAAAGCAAATCTTTCGTCAGGAGTCATTGCTTCAAGTTTTTCAACTTCGTCAAAACGGTTTGACTCGATAACTTCGCCTTCTTCACCCATCAATTCGTCAAAAGCAACATGCTTCTTGCTCTTACAGTTTACACATCTTTCTGCAAGAACATCATTTGCTGAAATCATAACAGGAGCATCTTCATAGAGAGTTGTTACTGCCATTTTTTCACCGTCAAAATTGATTGATGCGATACCATCACCACAGATTGCCTTAACCTTTGCAATGTCAGCCATACCTTCGCAAGGAATACCAACTGCATAAACCTTTTCACGGTCAAATCTGTGTTCAGTTAACAACTGATTAAAGCTGTATGTATCACAAGGTTTAAGGAAAATAAGGATTTTTCCTTCACATTTCTGTGTTTTTGCAACAAGATATTTTGAGAAGTTTACACCGCAGAAATCGTTGAACACGAAATTTGCTTTTAATTCTTCTTCATTGTTGAATACAGCAGGAGTTACGTCATAATCAAACTCACCTTTGCTCCAACCAAGAACACAAGAAACTGTTCCGTCATTAAGCAATGCAACTGCTTTTTCAATCAACTGTTCGCGAGTTATTTTTTGCATCGTAAATCCTCCAATCTCTTGTTTTCTCCTAAAGCTACTACCTTTTCAACGAAATCGTTCATAGTTGCTGCAAATTTTGCACCTTCAGCTGCTGAAACCCATTCAACACGAGTACGTTCTTTTTCAATACCAAGATAATCAAGCATTGAGAAAAGAGCAGCCATTCTACGACGAGTATAGTAGTTACCTGATGTGTAGTGGCAGTCACCAGGGTGACAACCACAGATGATTACACCATCAGCACCACGCTGGAAAGCGTGAAGTACGAACATAGGGTTTACACGGCAAGAACAAGGTACACGAATAATCTTTAC
>JAZOWH010000216.1:0-2139 GCA_045659165.1 Candidatus Fimenecus sp.
AATATGCTCACAAAATGTTTGATAAAAACTTACTCTATACACCTTGGAACAAGCTTTTCGAAAGAAAGTATGTAATGGACAATGATATCCGTTTCAAGAACACATTCTGGGATGACTTTCCATTCAATCTTGATGTTGTCCGTGATGTGGAACGAGTAGTTTTAATGGAAAATAAATATTATCACTTTATGCGTGCTCGTTCTGACAGTGAAACTGCAAAGTACAGAAGTGATATGTACGCAAAAAGAGAAGAAGAACACGGCTGGATGCTCGATTTGTATAAGCATTGGAATGTGGATAGTGACGAAAGCCGTGAAATGATTTACCGTCGTTATATTGAACGCGTGGTAGGTTGTATTGAAAACGTAACTAATTCTGCTTGTACTCTTTCTTTTAAGGAAAAGATGCAGGAGATTAAAAATATAATCACAAGTGACAATGTGCGTGCGTCTTTGAAAATCGCACAACCAAATTCACTTGTAATGAAAATTATGCTTATTCCGATTAAACTCAAATTCACATTTTTAACATACCTTGAAGGTGCATTTATCTCAAAGGTAAAATCAGGAAATGTGAAATTATTTGCCAAGTTAAAGGCTAACAGATAAGAGGGACAGAAAATGTCATTAAAAGATAAAAAGTTATTTTTACTTGATATGGACGGAACAATTTATGAGGGTGCTCGTCTTTTCGAATGTGTAAATGAATTTTTAGCACATATCGAGTCAGTTGGTGGACAGTATGTGTTCATCACAAACAACTCATCTCGTTCAGTCAAGGACTATGTTATTAAACTTTCAAATATGGGAATTAAGGTGACAGAAGATAACTTCTTCACATCTTCTCAGGCAACTGCACTTTATCTCAACAAGCATTTCCCTAACAAGAAAATTTACTGTATGGGAACAAAGTCAATGATTGCCGAAATGGAAAAATATGGTGTCAATATCACAACTGAGGCAGACGGAGATACTGACTGTATCTGCGTAGGTTACGATACTGAGCTTACATATAAAAAGTTGTGGGATGTGTCTTATCTTCTTCAGACAAAGAAGGATATTCCATATATCGCAACAAACCCTGACAGAGGTTGTCCTACTGAATTTGGTCTTGTACCTGACTGTTTTGCAATGTGCGAAGCAATCAATTATGCAACAAACCGCAGACCAATTTATATCGGCAAACCAGATGGATTTATGATTGATTTCTCTGTTGAGCGTTCACCATTCAGCAAGGAAGAAGCTGTTGTAATCGGTGACAGACTATATACTGATATTGCATCAGGCGTCAATGCAGGTGTTGATACAATTTGTGTTCTCAGCGGTGAAAGCACAATGGAAGATGTGGAAACAAGCGAAATCAAACCAACTTATGTCCGTCAGGATATTAAAGAAATACTTAAGGAATTGCAGGAGTAATGGCTATGGAATTTGATGCATTTGATGCGGGAATTGAACTTGGCGGACTCCGCAACCGTGATGATATAAGACTTCTTGTTTGTTATCTTCTTAAAAGTATTGATGCACCAATGACACGACAGATGCTCAATGATGCAATGCAGGAAGATGGTCTTGCAAACTTTTTTGAGGTTGGTCAGGCAATCGAAGAACTTTTAAAAACTGGCAACATTACTGCCGATATTCTTGATGACGAAGAAGTCATTTCAGTAACAGAAAAGGGCAGAGAGGCTGCTGAACTTTTACAGACAAGCCTTCCAAAAACTGTTCGTGAAAAAGCAGTGAATTCTGCAATCCGACTTACAACAAAAGCAAAGGTTGAACGCGAAAACAAAATCGAAGTCAAAAAAGAGGACGATGGTGGCTATACAATCACATTCTCACTTTTTGACCGCGACACAGAAATGATGAAACTTTCAATCTATGTGGTTGATAGCTTGCAGTTAGAAACCGTAAAACAAAATTTCATATACGACCCTGTTAAGGTTTACTCCAGCATCATAACTTCACTTACGGTGTAAATATGGAACTGCCTAAAAGAAAACATCCAAGACTTAAAAATTATGACTACAGTAGCAACGGATACTATTTCATTACATTTTGTGTTGAAAATCCAAAGGTTAAGTTGTCTACGGTAGGGCGGGGTCTTGACCCCGCCGTAGCCGAAGTTAAACTAAGTCGG
>JAZOWH010000217.1:0-5104 GCA_045659165.1 Candidatus Fimenecus sp.
TGTTCCTTAAGTGCATCTTCACACTCACGGTCACCGCACCACATAGCCTTGATAAATCCAGGCTTGTTTTCTGCGATTTCAATCATTTCGTCCATATCATGAGCAACATAAGTCATATTGCTACGACGTTCAAGTGCTGCATTGTAAAGACCATCGTGAACCATCTGTAAAAGTTCAGGAATCTTTGTTTCAAGCTCATCAAGAGATACAAAATACTTTTCTCTTGTATCACGACGAACAACAACACACTGATTGTTTTCAATATCACGTGGGCCCAATTCAAGACGAAGTGGGACACCCTTCATTTCATATTCAGCATATTTCCAGCCTGGTGAGTTGTCACTTAAGTCAATCTTTGCACGGCAAATCTTCTTAAGGTTTTCATAAACCTCTGTTGCCTTTTCCTTAACGCCTGCCTTATGAGAAGCAACTGGAATAACAACAATCTGTACAGGTGCAACTTTTGGTGGTAAAACAAGACCGTTGTTATCACCATGAGTCATAATAAGAGCACCGATAAGACGAGTTGTACAACCCCAAGATGTCTGGAAAGGATGCTTTAATTTATTGTCTTTATCCTGGAACTGAATACCGAAAGCCTTAGCAAAACCATCACCAAAATAGTGGCTTGTTGCAGACTGCAACGCTTTACCATCGTGCATAAGCGCTTCAATAGTATATGTATCTTCTGCACCTGCGAAACGTTCTTTAGCTGTCTTTACACCTTTAACAACAGGCATTGCAAGATAGTTTTCACAGAAATCAGCATACACGTTGAGCATTCTGATTGTTTCGTCCTGTGCATCCTCTGCAGTCGCATGAATTGTATGTCCTTCCTGCCATAAGAATTCACGTGTACGAAGGAAAGGTCTTGTAGTCTTTTCCCAACGAACAACTGAAACCCACTGATTATAGAGCTTTGGAAGGTCACGATATGATTGAATTATATTAGCATAGTGTTCACAGAAGAGAGTCTCTGATGTTGGTCGAACACAAAGACGTTCTTCAAGTTTTTCACTACCACCATGAGTTACCCAAGCAACTTCAGGAGCAAAACCTTCAACGTGGTCCTTTTCCTTATTTAAAAGACTTTCCGGAATGAACATAGGCATACAAACATTTTCATGTCCTGTTTCCTTAAACATACCGTCAAGAGTTTTTTGAATGTTTTCCCAGATTGCATAACCATAAGGTCGGATAACCATGCATCCTTTAACGCTGGTGTATTCAACCAATTCCGCTTTTTTTACAACGTCGGTATACCATTTGGCAAAATCCACGTCCATTGAGGTAATTTCCTCAACCATCTTTTTTTGTTCAGCCATTTTTTCTTCTTCCTTATCACAAAAGATACAGGGACAAAACTTATCCTGTCCCTGTTAATATAAATCTAAATTAAAATTGTTAATTAGTTTTCTTCGATAAACTTAACAATATCAGCAACAGTTCTAATATTTTCAAGCTCTTCGTCGGAGATTTCCATATCGAATTCATCCTCAAGAGTCATAACTAAATCTGCAAGGTCAATACTGTCAGCGCCAAGGTCCTCGAGGAGAACAGCATCTAAAGTAACAACATCCTCGTCCAATTCAAGCTGGTCACAAATAATTGCGCGTACTTTTTCAAAAATCATACCTACACCTCCATTCAAAAGTTTCGTTACATATAATAGTAATTTTTTTTACCCTATTTGTCAACACTTTTATTGCATTTTTATGAATTCTTTAATAACTGTAAAGTCAATTCCCTTTACGTTTTTTACCATTTCATAAAAGGTTTTACATATTTCAATACAGCCATTTACAGAATTACTTTCTGTATTAAATGGCATTACAGGGTCGTGAACTGATAAACGGAGTAAGAACCATCCGTTTCTCTTTTCATCCTTGAAAGAAACTCTTACACCCTCATAATTATCAGGTGCCAAAAGCATCTCATCATCAGCTTCTGCCATTTTCTTGATATTATCAATAAGTTCTTCACCGATTTGTCTGAAATTTTCCTCTGTAATATTAAAACGAAGTTCTTTTTCTTCCAATGGTTTTTTAAGGGCCGAAATACAGTCACCGATTTTTTTGCCCTGTTTACGAAGAACAGCAGCCTTAATAATAATCTTTGTTACAAGATAAGCACCATCATCCAGATAGTAATTTTCCTTAAATGCTGCATGACCTGATGTTTCAATCGCAAGTGGTGTATTTTCACCAAGATTTGTACGACGAATTGCCTCATCAATTACATTCTTGTATCCTCGTTTGAAACGAATATGCTTGCCACCAAGGGTTTCTTCAATAAACTCACGAAGTCCGTCACTTGTAACTGAATCAGTAACAATACTTCCACCTTCATTGTTTTCAAGAGCAATCACAGATGCCAATGCAACAATTGCATTTCTGTTGATTTCTTCACCTTTTTCATCAACACATGATGCACGGTCAACGTCTGTATCGAAAATCACACCTAAATCGCAATTATTTTCAACAGTTGCCTTACGAATAAACTCCATAGCAACCTTGTTTTCAGGATTAGGTATATGATTTGGGAACATTCCGTCTGGGTCTAAAAACTGACTTGCCGAAACATCTGCGCCAAGTGGCTCCAACACCTTTGTTGCATAGAATCCACCTACGCCGTTACCTGCATCCACAGCAATTTTAAAGCCATTCAAAGGCTTTTCGTAATCCTCTGCATTTACTTCCTGCTTAATCATATTACGAAGAATCTCAGCGTATTCGGAAATATAATCAATAGTTGTAACTGCACCTGATTTATCGGTTATTTCAACTGTTTCTTTTTCTGCAAACTGGAGAATTGACTTTAACTCATCACCTGAAAGACCACCATCGCGAGTAAAGAATTTAAGTCCATTACGGTCAAATGGATGATGACTTGCAGTAATCTGGATTGCACCATCGCATCCTTTTGTGACAGTTGTCATAAACATAGCAGGAGTTGAGCAATATGAGCAATCAAGCACATTTACACCCATTCCACTTACAACCGAAATCACTGCGTTTCGAATTCTTTCAGCAGAAATTCTTGAATCGTGACCAACTGAAACTGTCAAATCAGCATACTCTTTTCCTGTTTTTTCACTCAAGAACTTTATAAATGATGCTGAAATATATTTTACAACATCATCAGTAAGCTGAATTTCTGGGTATTTTTCTGTAGCAACAGCAACACCACGGACATCAGTGCCACTTTTCAAGTACATAAGTTTCATTTTACAAGACCTCTTTTCAAAAGCTCTTCTGTTGCGAGCATTACGCCTATTTTACCACTATGGAAGTTAAGTCCACCCTGCATCCATACAGCATATGGCTCACGAAGTGGAGCATCGGCAGAAAGTTCAATTGATGAACCTGATGTGAAAGCACCTGCAGACATAATAACCTGACTATCATAGCCCGGCATATCCCAAGGCTCCGGTGTTACATATGAATCAACAGGAGCACCTTTTTGAAGTCCCTGACAGAAAGCAATAAGATTTTCTGAATTCTCAAGACAAATTGCCTGAATAATATCGTGACGCTCTTCTTCCACTGTTGGAGTAACTTTAAATCCAAGTTCTGTATAAACAGATGCAGCAAAAACTGCTGTTTTAAGCGCTTCACCAACAACATGTGGTGCATGGAAAAGTCCCATAAAAATGTTTCTGTTCTGACCAAGAGTTGCACCAAGTTCAGTTCCGAGTCCTGGAGTTGTAAGTCTGTATCCACAAAGCTCAACCAAATCCTTGCGACCTGCAATATAGCCACCGCTTGGTGCTATACCACCACCTGCATTTTTTATAAGTGAGCCTGCCATCAAATCAGCACCAACTTGTGTTGGTTCAAGTTTTTCAGTAAATTCACCATAACAATTATCAACCATAACGATTGCTCGTTTATTGACTCTGTGTACAATTTCACATACTTTTTCGATTTCAGCAATTGAAACTGTATGACGAAGTGAATAGCCACGTGAACGCTGGATATAAACCATTCTCACAGCCTTGTCACTTGCAGCCTTTTCAATTCCCTCATAATCAAGTTCATCATTCTCTGTCATATCAACCTGAGCATAATGTACACCAAAATCAGCAAGTGTGCCATCACCCATATTCTTACCATTAAGTCCAATTGTGGAATGAAGTGTATCATAAGGTGTACCTGTTACACAAAGCATAACATCATTTGGTCGCAAAATTCCGTAAAGACAGATTGCAAGAGTGTGTGTACCGCTTGAAAGTGCGCCCGAACGAATAATTGCACTTTCTGCACCAAAAATATCTGCTGTGAGAACATCAAGTTTTTCTCTGCCCTTATCAGAATAACCATATCCTGTTGTTGTATTAAAATCAGTTTCGTCAATACGATTTCTGATAAATGCAGAAAGAACTTTATGCTGATTATATTCAGTTAATTCATCAATTCTGCTAAAAACTGTTTCTGCCTTTTTAAGGGCAATCCCTGAAAGTTCTTTTACTCTTTCACTCAATTCAAAAAACATTTTGCACTATCCTTTTTATACATATATTTCCTTCACGATTTCAAAACCGCATTTTTTATAAAACTCAAGATTATGCTCCTTTGATATAAGATACACATCTTCATATGTAGATAATTTAAGTAGTTTTTCAACTATATCTTTTCCATACCCTTGATTGCGATACTGTTCATTTGTGTAGATATCAGTAATCAAAGATATTTTTTGACTAAACGAGATGAAACCACCACTTACATCTGTATCATCAGTGGAAATCAAAGCACCTTCACATTTCCCTAAACTGTTAAGCAATGATTTGAAAGCAGAAATTTCACCATTTGTTTCTACCGTTTCTCTGTTCAGCTTCTTTATTCTCCAATACAAAGACTTGTCAACGCCCTTTTGAGCAAATGTATTTATCACATTTTTCTTTAGTAGATATTTTTTATCTAAAGCATTATTGTCGTTGTTACCGATAATAAACTGCAATTCATCCATATCAGCATTTTCACTTGAAAAAACGAGTTCTCTATTATTTTTACCCGTTGCAACGATTGCAGTGATTTCATTGTTTTCGTTATATTGAACCCATACAACACCATCGTTGAGTCTTACACCATCACACAGACCTGTT
>JAZOWH010000218.1:0-8005 GCA_045659165.1 Candidatus Fimenecus sp.
GTACCAAGAAGCTCCTTGTGTGAAAGAGTGACTCTGCCCATTTCATCAATGCTTTTTACAACTGCTTTTAGCATTGTGTTGACTGCAAATCGTGCATTCGGATGTGGAATTCGTGAAACAGAAATACTGTCAATAGGTAAAAGTGCCGAAATTCCACAACCTATGTCACAGAACGAACCAAAGGTCTCGTTATGAGTGATTTTCGCATCAATCACATCACCGGGAGAAAGATTTTTTATGTATTCCTCGGCACATTCTTCCTGAACTCGTTTTCGGCTTAAAATTGCAGTACGATTCCCTGCCTCGTCGTCCATAAAGTCGATAATTTTAAATGCGACAGGCTTATTAACTCTTGAAATTATGGCAATATCACGAACAGTACCGTCAGAAATTCCCACAGCACATTCTTCTCGTGGAATGATTCCTTGAATCACGCCTAAATCAACATAAAGATTATGCTCACGGTCGCAGAGAGTAACTTTCCCCTCTAAAATCTTTTCCGATAAGAAACATTCACGAAGATTTGTGATACTCTCCATACACTTTTTGTTCTGTCGACTTTCAAAGATAATTCCCTCAGGATAATATTTTTTCATATGCTTCACCTTTATTTTAGAAATGATAATAAAGAATATGAAAGAAACCATCAAAAGAGAATAAAAAAGTATTTTATTTTTTTTACCATTGTGCTATACTATATAATTGGTGAAGATTATGGATATAAAACTTAACGATATTCTTGTAATGAAAAAAGAACACCCTTGTGGAGGAAAGGATTTCCTTGTCCTTCGTGTAGGTATGGATTTTCGTGTCCGTTGCGTTAAATGTAATCGTGAGGTTATGGTGCCACGACAGAAAATCGAAAAGAACATAAAAAAAGTTTTGAGAGATGGAGAGCAAGTAAATGTTTGATAAGTTATTAGGAATTGAATCAAGATTTGAAAGCGTAAATGAACAGCTTTGTGACCCTGCTACAGTAAGTGACCAGCAGTTATACACAAAGTTAATGAAAGAATTAAAGCAGTTAACTCCTGTTGTTGAAAAATTCCGTGAATACAAGGGAATCAAAGACACCTTTGAAGAGTCAAAAATGCTCCTTGATGTGGGTGGAATGGACAAGGATTTCAAGGAAATGGTGCAGGAAGAATTCGAAACTGCAAAAGAACAGCTTGAAGTGACTTGGGAAGAATTAAAAATTCTCCTTCTTCCTCGTGACCCTAACGATGACCGTAGCGTTATTATCGAAATTCGTGGTGGCGCAGGTGGTGAAGAGGCAGCACTTTTCGCAAACTCACTTTTCAGAATGTACACAATGTATGCAGAAGCTCGTGGATGGAAAATGGAAATCCTTTCTGAAAACCCAACTGAACTTGGTGGCTATAAGGAAGTTATTTTCTCTGTTGACGGTGACGGTGCATACTCACGATTCAAATTTGAAAGTGGCGTTCACAGAGTTCAGCGTGTTCCTGAAACAGAAAGCCAAGGCAGAATTCAGACTTCAACTGTTACAGTTGCCGTTCTTCCTGAAGCAGAAGATGTTGACTTTGAATTGAACCCTGCCGATTTGCAGATTGACGTGTTCCGTTCAAGTGGTGCAGGTGGACAGAAGGTTAACAAGACTTCATCTGCAATTCGTGTTACTCACTTACCAACAGGTATGGTTGTTGAGTGTCAGGACGAAAGAAGTCAGCACAAAAATAAAGACAAAGCACTCAAGGTTCTTCGTTCAAGACTCTTGGAAATTGAACAGGCAAAGCACGACGCTGAAATTGCTGGTCAAAGAAAGAGTCAGGTAGGTACAGGTGACAGAAGCGAAAGAATCAGAACATATAACTTCCCACAGGGACGAGTAAGTGACCACCGAATCGGTCTTACTCTTTATAAAATCGAGCAGATTATGAACGGTGACATTGATGAAATTATCGATGCACTCATCACAGCAGATACTGCAGAAAAATTAAAGGCTAACGAATAAGGATAATTTATGAAAACAGTAGTAATTGATATTACAACTGAATATGAAAAAGCATTGACTGAGGCTAAAAGACTCATCAATGACGGTGAAGTTGTGGCTATTCCTACCGAAACTGTCTATGGACTTGCTGCCAACACATTCAACGAAGATGCTGTTAAGAAAATCTTTGTTGCAAAAGGCAGACCAAGTGACAACCCACTTATTGTCCATATTGCAAAGCTTGAAGATTTAGCACCACTCGTTGAAGAAATTCCTGCAAAAGTGAAGATTATGGCTGAAAAATTCTGGCCTGCTCCACTTACTATGATTATGAAAAAGAGTGAAAAAATCTCAGATGTTGTTTCAGGAAATCTCGACACAGTTGCGGTAAGATTGCCAAAAAGTCAGTACGCAAGGGATATAATCGAAAGTTGTGGTGTACCACTTGCTGCTCCGTCAGCAAATCTTTCGGGTAGCCCAAGTCCTACAAACGCTAAATATGTTTTTGACGATATGAATGGTCGAATTCCACTTATTATTGACGGTGGAAGCTCGGAAATCGGTGTTGAATCAACTGTAATTTCATTTGCCGAAGACCCACCAAGGCTTCTTCGTCCAGGTGGTGTGACACTTGAAGAAATGACTGAACTTATCGGTGAAATCATAGTCGACGATGCTGTGCTTAATCAGTTGGAAGAAGGTGCTGTGGCAGCATCTCCCGGTATGAAATACAAGCATTATGCGCCAACTGCCGACATAACACTTATTAAAAGTAATTTTGAAACCTTTAAAAATCTTTGCGAAACACAAGAAAATGTAACTGCATTGTGTTTTGATGGTGAAGAAAACTCACTCTCCTGCCCTTGTGTTACATATGGCAAGGAAAATGACGGATTCAGTCAGAGTGCAAGGCTTTTTGATGCTCTTCGTGAACTTGACGAAATAGGCGCAGGAAAAGTATATGCCCGTTGTCCCGACACAAAAGGTATGGGAATGGCAGTATATAACCGTCTCATCCGTTCAGCAGGGTTCAAAATAAAGGTGATATAATGAAAATTATTGGTCTTACGGGACTTACAGGTGCTGGGAAAAGCACCGTTGCCCAAAAACTTATGGCATACGGTTGTTATCACATTGATGCTGACAAAGTGGCAAAAAATGTAATAAACAACAGCGAAGATGTCAAAAATAAATTAAAAGAGCGTTTCGGTGATGATGTTGTGAATCCTGACGGCACAACAAATCGACCATTACTTGCAAGTCGTGCTTTCAAAGACGAAGACAGCACAAATGCTCTTAATGAAATCACTCATCCTGCTGTGACAAAGGAAATTCAGTCAATCATAAAGGATATAAGTGAAATCGGTTATCGTGGTATAATCATTGATGCAATTGCTCTTTTTGAAAGTGGTGAGGATAAACTTTGCGACTTTACTGTTGCAGTTGTTGCACCAAAGGATATTCGTTTAGAAAGAATTATGGCTCGTGATAACATTACCGAAGAAAAGGCACTTGAGAGAATCAATGCACAAAAAGACGAAAGTTTCTTTACTAAAAAAGCCGATTTTGTCCTTTGGAATTACCCACCTTATGACTTAAATGTAGAAATAAAACCAATCACATTACAAATTGGATTATAACCGAGAGGAGAAAATATTATGGATTTAAATGAAATGAAAAAAGAACTTTTCTATGAGCCAAAACACGCTATGGAAAAGGTTGATGATGAAGTAGTTAAGGCTGCTGACGATTTTTGTGAAGGATACAAAAGTTATCTTGATTTTGCAAAAATTGAGCGTGAATCTGTTGACTTTTTTGTAAAAGAGGCAGAAAGCCGTGGCTATACCGAATTTGACAATACAAAGAAATATAGTGCTGGTGACAAGGTTTACTTTAATAATCGTGGCAAGGCAATTATCCTTTGCGTTTTCGGTAAAAAGAGTATTGCAGAAGGTGTAAAAATCTCTGCTGCACACATTGACTCACCTCGTCTTGACCTTAAACCAAACCCACTTTATGAGGATTCAAGCCTTGCATATTTCAAGACACACTACTATGGTGGAATTAAGAAATATCAGTGGACTGCAATTCCACTTGCTTTGCATGGTGTTGTTGTAAAAGCAGACGGTGAAACTGTTAAAGTGAATGTTGGTGAAGATGACAATGACCCACAATTCTGTGTTACTGACCTTCTTCCACACCTTGCTCAGAATCAGATGAAACAGACAATGAGCGAAGGCATTCAGGGTGAACAGCTCAACATCCTTATCGGTTCTCGTCCATTCTCAAAAGATGAAGGTGCTGACAAGGTTAAACTTAACATCATCAAAATTCTCAACGAGAAATACGGAATCACAGAAGGCGATTTCTTAAGTGCTGAACTTGAACTTGTCCCTGCATTCAAGGCTCGTGATATCGGCTTTGACAGAAGCCTTATCGGTGCATATGGTCACGACGACAAGGTTTGTGCTTACCCTGCTGCACAGGCAATTTTCAACGTGGAAAATCCTGAATACACTTGCCTTACAGTTCTTACTGACAAGGAAGAAATCGGTTCAGACGGCAACACAGGTCTTAACTCATCATATATGAAATATTTCATTCACGACCTTGCTGTTATGGGTGGAGTTGAACCTTGGAGAGTACTTTCAAAATCAGAATGTCTTTCAGCAGACGTTAATGCTGCATACGACCCATCATTCCCTGAAGTAAGTGAAAGAAAGAACTGCTCATTCGTTAACAACGGTGTTGTTATTACAAAATACACAGGTGCTCGTGGTAAGAGTGGAACAAGTGATGCATCTGCTGAATATATGGGCAAAATCCGTAGAATGCTCAATGCAAATGATGTTGTATGGCAGATTGGTGAACTTGGTAAAGTTGACGCAGGTGGCGGCGGTACAGTTGCTATGTATGTTGCTAACCTTGATATCGACACAATCGACCTTGGTGTGCCTGTGCTTTCAATGCACGCTCCAATGGAAGTTGTTTCAAAGCTTGATGTCTATATGGCATACCGTGCATTCAAAGTATTCTTTGAACAGAAATAAAACTGAATAAAACAATATCGGCTCCCTCGTTAGAGGGAGCCTTAATTACGCATTACGAATTCCGCATTCAGAATTACAACAACATTGGCTGTGGTTGGTTATTTGTCGCAAGAACTTCCTTTACTGTGTCAGGGATATACCTGAAATCTGCCACAATGGAGTTTGGCTTATTTATATAATCGTCCTGTTCCATTGGCACAAAATATATGTGTTTACTGTTCATAAGTGTACCGATATTTCGAGCGGACGCACCAAGTGCATCGTTTGACGAAACTGCGATTATAACAGGACGCTGATTTCTCAAGTGTGCTTTTACTGCCAAGGTGACGGAAGTGTCACTTATTCCGTTGGCGAGTTTTCCTAAAGTGTTTCCCGTACAAGGTGCAATTACAAGAACATCAAGCAATTCCTTTGGCCCAATAGGCTCTGCACCTGAAATTGTATAAATTATGTTTTCCTTGCATATTGCTTCAATCTGCTCATTAAATTCTTTTGCTTTTCCAAATCGTGTATCAGTTGTATATGCTGTATATGACATAATGGGGATTACTCTGTAACCCTCATTGACAAGCTTCTCAATTTGTGGGATTACCTTTTTAAATGTGCAGAATGAACCACAAAGAGCAAATCCCACAGTTTCGTTGCTCAATTTAATTCCTCCTTTTGTAAGGTGACATCTATTCTTTTACCGATTATTTCCCCTGCAGTTTTCGGTGTATATTTACCGGGAAGTCCAAAGGCTTTTATAACATCAATTAAACATTCCCTTGCTTTGTCAAAATCAAGTCCATATGGTGCAGAGGCAAGTTCCATAATTTTACTGTCTTTTCTCATATTCTTTAAAATCGTGTCATCAATTATCTGTGATGGCACAGTGTTGATAACAAAATCAAATTTATTTATAAGGCAAGGAAGATTAGTGAGTGGCTCTGCATTGCAACCATTCTTTATGGCATCATTTCGTTGAAGCTCATTTCTTGCAAATATGGTCACATCACAAGAAAGTGCAGTTAAAACCGATGCGGTTTCTTTTGCAACTCTGCCATAACCCGTAATAGCATATTTTCCCTGTGGCAAAGCAAAGTCAATGTGTTCAAGAATGATTTTCAAGGCACCGAAAGCAGTAAGAACTGCATTTTTCTCAATTAAATCGTCGTCATAATAGTCCACAAAAGGTATTCCCTTCAAAGACAGTTGCGATTTAAGTTCACCTTTAATCATTCCACCGAAAACCAAGTTGTCTTTGCCGAGAAAAGACATAACACGCTCAATGGAAATCTCTCGTTTTGAAAAAGGCATAAGGATTGTCTTATCATTTCTTGTGGCAGGTAATGGAAGAATAACAACCGAGTTGTCACCAATAAGGCTTTTGAGTTTATCTGTGTCATCATCCCAGTCAAAAAGTCCGTAAGAGGTCACATCATAACCATTTGCAGATAAATATTCTTTAAGGTATTTTTGTCGCTTATCTCCACCGATAATTACCATATTTCTCATAAAAGCAACCTCCTCGCCTACTACTATGGTATGTTTTTTTAAGAAAATGGTGATAAGGTGTTTAAATTTTTGAAAAGATGTAATATAATAAAGGGTGGTGATAAAAATGAACGATATTTCAAAGGTTTTAAAAACTGTAAAAACAATACATTTTATCGGTATCGGTGGTAGCGGTATGTGTCCACTTGCCGAAATTCTTCATAGCAAGGGCTACACTTTACAGGGCTCTGACAACAACGAAAGTTCAATCGTTGACCGTATCCGTAAAATGGGTATAAAGGTTATGATGGGACAGCGTGCCGAAAATATTGAGGGTGCTGAAATGGTAGTTTATTCTGCTGCGATTTCAAAGGAAAACCCTGAACTTAAGGCAGCATTTGATAGTGGCATTCCAACATTCCAACGAGCAGAGTTATTAGGTGAAATTTCTCGTCAGTTTACAAACTGTATCGGCATCTGTGGTACTCACGGAAAGACAACTGTAACTTCACTTACTGTACAGACAATGCTTTCTGCAGGTCTTGACCCATCTGCTGTTATCGGTGGAAAATTACCACTCACAAACAGCTACGGTCGTGTGGGACAAACTGAAACTATCGTTATGGAATCTTGTGAATATCAGGATACTTTCCTTAAAATGAGTCCTGATGTGGCAGTTATTCTCAATATTGACGAGGACCACCTTGAATATTTCAAGACAATGGAAAATCTTATTTTAAGCTTCACAAAATTTGCAGATTCTGCTACAAAGGCTGTAATTTATAACGGCGACGATGAAAATACCCTTAAAGCCATTGCAGACATTAAGGGCAAAGAGATGATTTCATTCGGTTTTGACAAAAAGAACGATTACTATGCTGAAAACATTGAAGAATACAAGGGTGCATTCACAAAATTTGATGTGATGTACAAGGGTGAAAAGTTAGGTGCAGTTGAACTTTCAATTCCTGGTATTCACAATGTGCTCAATACACTTGCTGCAGTTGCATCTGCAATTTATTCAGGTGCAAAGTTCCAGGATTGTGTTAAAGGATTACAGGAGTTCAAGGGTGCAGGTCGTCGTTTTGAGGATTTGGGAACATACAACGGAATCGACTTCGTTGATGACTATGCTCACCACCCTGCTGAACTTAAAGTTACACTTGAAGCAGCCATGAAAATGGGATACAACACAGTCTGGGCAGTTTTCCAGCCTTTCACATATTCAAGAACTGCAATGCATTTTGATGAATTTGTGGATGTTCTTAAAATTCCTGACAGATGCGTTATGACAGAAATTATGGGTTCTCGTGAAGTGAACACTTATGATATTTACACATCACAGCTAAGTGAAAAAATTCCAAATTCAGTTTGGTTCAATACTCAGGAAGAAGTTGCAGATTTCGTTGTGAAAAATGCAAAAGCAGGTGATTTAGTCCTTACAATGGGTTGTGGTGACATTTATAAATCTGCATTTATGATGATTGAGAGATTAAAAAATGGTACAGTTCAATAATTCTTGGGA
>JAZOWH010000219.1:0-2726 GCA_045659165.1 Candidatus Fimenecus sp.
TAACCTGCTGTGCGCCTGATGAGATAATAAGACTGTCGAAGTCTTTTCCGATATTATATCTTTCTTTTACGAAAGTTGTAAGTCTGTCAATAAGAGGTTTGTAACCTTCTGTTACGCCATACTGTAATGCAGTAACAGGTGCAGTTTCTAAAATTTCTGCTGAAATTTTCTTTACTTCATCAATAGGGAATGATGCTGTGTCAGGATTTCCTGCTGCAAAAGGAATGATTGATGGGTCTTGAGTAGCCTTTAAAATCTCACGAATAGCTGATGGCTGAAGTGATGAGATTCTTTTTGAAAAATAATAATCCATAGTTTAGTCACCTTGCAAAACGAATTTTTTACATTTTACCATAATATACAAATCTTTTCAACAAAATGAAAATTAAAAAATAATTATTTTATTCTACACTTTTCGACAACAATGTGATATAATCATATGGTAAAATATGTCAGAAATGGTTGAGGAGTGACAGAAGTGACACAATTTGTTCGAAAATTGGACCATATGGGCAGAATCGTACTTCCTGCAGAATACAGAAAAAAGACAGGAATTGACGACCTTGCCGAGGTGCGTATTACAGAGAAAGATGGAAAAATAATTATTGAAAAGCTTTCTCCATGTTGCAAAATATGTGGTGTAGAAGGCAATTTTAATAATGACATGGAAGTTTGCGACGAATGCATCGCAAAAATCAAATCACTTTAAGAAGAAAGACAGGAAATGAGCTAAAACTCAAATCCTGTCTTTTTATCATTTCCCAAAATGGTTTATAAGTGCTTCGTATTGTTCGTCTGTGATGGATGTGATTGCACCATGACGAGGGAAAAACTTCATACTGTAATCCTTTGGATTAACAGGTAAGAAATTTTCAAAATCAGTTGTCTGTTGCATAAAGAAATTGTCGGTACTGTATTCGTCCATAATCATAACCCATTGGTCAGTGCCTGTGATGTTATAGATTTCACTACCCTCAACACCTGTTTTTGCAAGAGAAACAACAACGGATTCGTCATTATATGGTCCAGTAACACTTTCACTTGTTGTATAAGCGATTGTCTGGTCCTCATCGTGCTTGAAATATAAATAATATTTGCCATTATTTTTGTTAAAGGCAATATCACCGTCAATGGTTTGAATTCCCGGACGTTCATATAAAAGCTTTGGCTCGGTTATAGTTTTGAAGTCAGTTGTGTGTGCATAATACATCTGTGCAACATCGTTTTTTTCATCAGAATGCGCCCAGTAGAGCATATACATTTCTGCTTTTTCGTCCCATATTGCCTGTGGAGCCCATGCTCTTGTGGTAGTAGCAAAATCACCACCGAAATCACGAATGTCAATAATCGTTTCGTCAGTCCAAGTGATTAAGTCAGCCGATTTCCATGTGACGAGCGCGTGGTTTGATGTCCAGCCTTCATCACTTTTCATATCAGTACCGACAATGTAATAAAATCCATCATTTCCTTTTACAATGTATGGGTCACGGACACATTTTTTGCCCTTTGTCTGAATAATTACAGGCTCGTTGTTGTTAAGCGCCTCAAAGTTATATCCGTCTTCACTCACAGCAAAGTGAATTCTCTCTTGCTCAGGCTTGTTGCCTACAAAATATGCAAAAAGATATTTTCCACTCTGGCTTTTTGCAGGAATAGCGTATTCAGTATTGTTCATTAATTAACACCTTATTTCGGTTTGGTTCTTCGTTCCTATTTTCTCCATATAATTCAAAGAAGGAACAAAGTCAGTGTAACATAATTCACAAAATTATGCAAGGATGTGACACAAGGCGAAATTAACAGAAACATCATTACTTTTTTATTGATTTTACCTTATATATATGATAGACTAATTGTGTATGAATAGAATTTAGGGGGATTTTTCCATGTGTAAGTTTTATGCAGAATTAAAAGAGAATGGTGCAGTTGTTCGTTGCAACAGTTTTGACAACGAATATTTTTCATTTAATTATGAAAAGAAAGACGATAGCATCAAAGGTGTACTCACAGCAAAAAAAGGCTTTGAAATGCAGAGTCTTGTAGTGGAATATGATAAGGATTTTGACGATGATGACCTTTTCTATGCAAACGGTTATCAGGCGTGGACAACATCTCGTGAATTTTCAAAGAAAGATAAATTTGATGGTCTTCTTGAGCTTGCAAAAATAACAAAGTTCACTGCTCATTTCGTAGGACTTTCAGGCGACTATCATTTTGCAAAGGGATATGGCGAAACAGGTAAGTTCCATGGATATACATATTGCTATTTCCGTGAAAAAGGCGAAAAAGAAATCAAACTCTACGGTTCAAAGAGTGAACGTAAGGGCTTTACAGTCTTTGAAGTTGATATGAACGGTGGAAAGTTCAGAGTGACAAAGGATGTTGAGGGACTCGTTCTTAAAGCAGGTCAGGAATACGAAATGTTCGACATCGCAATTATCGAAGGCGATATGGACGATGTAATGGATAAGTATTTCTTTGACTTTGTTGGTTGTAAGAAGCCTGCAATCAAACACCTTTCAGGTTACACATCATGGTACAACTATTTCCAGAACATCAACGAAAATATCATTATCCGTGACCTTAACGGTCTTGACAGAGCAAGTGAAGAAGTAAATATCTTCCAGGTTGACGACGGATATCAGCACGCAGTTGGTGACTGGCTCATTACTGACCACAAAAAGTTCCCTAAGGGCATGAAATATATTGCTGACGAAATTCACAAG
>JAZOWH010000220.1:0-4028 GCA_045659165.1 Candidatus Fimenecus sp.
CATGTGTTAAGAAGGTCGATAACCTGGTCACGAACTACCTTAGGGTTTGAACCAAGAACTGTAGGTCCACCAGCCTGAAGGAAGTCAAAGTATTTGTTTCCGTCAACGTCATAAAGGTAAGCACCTTCAGCCTTTGTGAAAACAAGTGGGAATGGATAGTTGAAAGCGAGGTTGTGCTGAACACCACCAGGGATGATAGTCTTTGCTTCTGAAATCATTTCCTTTGATTTAGCACATTTCTTTTCATAATACTCTTCTTCATACTGTTTGAGAACTTCAGGTTTGATTGAGTAAATTGGTTTACTGATAAGTTCGTCAAGCTGTCTGTTAATCTGAGCAGCATCATGGTAATGTGCAATTGCGAATCTTGTATCTGCCATAATTTTTCTCCTCCATTTTTTAGAAGTAATTTTTGTCTGTCGCAACAACAGACAATAGTTCACATACAATTATAACACTATTTTTTACCATGTCAACAATTTTTGGAAAATTAAAGAAAACCCAATAGTTAAAAAACATCTATAAGTTAGAAAATAACTAAATTACAGTTAAAAAATATCTAAACAGTTGTTTAATAGTAAAAAATATCGCCGTTTTTTGTCCACAATAAACAAAAAGACGACGATAATATATGTAATATGGAGATTTTGAAGTGAAATAACGCTTTTAGATAATATTTAACTACAATGTGCAGAATAAAGCTCTAACAAGTTCTCCTGCATCCTGATTATTGAAATCAGTAGGTGAGTTTTTAAAGTTTTTAAGTGTTTCCCAACGAGCAACATAACCTTCAATTTTTTCATCAGGGATAGATAACTGCAAATCACATAACTGGGAAATGAGAGTTTTCACAGATTCCTTGTCGCTGTTCATAGTATTCATAACCTGATTAAAAAGTGTAGGGTCAGCCTTTTCTGCTTCGTCGAGATATTGAGGAATAAAAACAGCACAAGCAATACCATGTGGTATATTGTAATCTTCTGTCAAGGCATATCCCATACCGTGTGGGAAGCCAGTGCCACCTTTGTTAAGTGCAAAACCTGCATAAAGTGATGCGAAATAAAGTGTATCTCTGTCATTTGCATCAGGCAATTCATTACTTTTGCTCAACTTTTCAAGAATAGGATAAATCATTCTTATTGAAATAAGAGCAAATTGTTCTGTGAGAAAATCTGCACGTGGCGAAAACATTGATTCAATAGCGTGAGCTAATGCATCGAGTGCAGTTGAAACAGTTGTTCTATATGGTACGGAATATGTGTATTTTGCGTCTGCAATAGCAAATTTTGCGTAATAGTTTTTACCACTTATGCTCTGCTTTCTGCCATTTTCACGAGTAAGGACAGAAACACCTGAAACCTCACTACCTGTACCTGATGTTGTACCGATAACAACAAGTGGCAAAGGCTCGTTCAGGACTTTTGATGTGTAAATATCATCATTGATAATGTGAGGATTTGTGGCATAAACGCAAACTGCCTTTGATGCATCAAGTGGTGAGCCACCACCAATGCCAACAACAAAGTCAGCACAAAAATCTCTGGCAACCTTACCACCATCACAGCAAGCAGAGGTTAATGGGTTTTCTGTAATTTCATCAAATATAGCATATTCAATGCTTAATTCATCAAAAACAGAAACCAATTCGTCAAGTGCGCCTGACTTCTTCGCAGATGTTTTTCCTATCACAATAAGACATTTCTTACCAAGACCTGTAAAAATACTTTTATTCGTTTGTAAAGCATTGTTGCCACCGAGAATATTCACCGGCATATAAAAACTGAAATCATAGTTCATAATAGTCACCTCATTTGGTTATATTTTACCATTTGTATGTACTTATTTCAATACATTTACCAGTTGAAAAAATGAGAAAAATATTGTATTATATTATAGTATGGAAAAATGGGGCATATAGGTGGTGAAAAGGTGAAAAAAGGTAAGAATCTATTGATAATATCAGCGGCTGTTTTTGTTGTTGTGATTTTTACAGTTTCACTTTTCAGTAGTTTGACCTATGATGCTGAAGCAAGTAACTTTGCCATGGGTAGTCCTGTGGATATTAAAGTGTACGGAGAAAAAAATGGTGACACTCTTTGTGGTTACACTATCGAGAAAATAAAACTCATCGACAATGTATATTTATCCCATACAAATTCACCATCAACAGTATCTGTATTGAATAAAGATGGCAAATTGATTGCCGATAAATGGTTTACAGATTACATTGCGAAATGCATTGAGCTATCTTCAAAAAGTGACAGCTTTACACTTTTTAGTGGAGATATGAAAGACTTGTGGCAAATCGAAAATGGTGGATATATTCCAACGAATGAAGAAATTGCTGATTTACTTCAAAAACTTGAGAAAACAGAGCTCGTAATCAATAGTAACGAGATGATTTTAACAAATGGCAAAATTGATTTGGGTGCGTTGGGAAAAGGTACAGCCTGTGGAGAGGCTATCAGTTATCTTAAAAATCAAAAGGTAGAAAAAGCCCTTGTTACGGTTGGTGGTTCAATCGGTATGATTGGCCCTGAACCATTCACTGTCGGTGTCCGTAATCCATTTGGTGGCCAGAGTGACTATTTCGCAGTTTTGAGTGTAACAAATTGTTTTGTGTCAACATCAGGTGATTATGAGAAATATTTTGAACAAGATGGAATAAGATATTCTCATATTTTTGATGCCACAACGGGAAAACCTGTACAGAATGATATAACATCTGTGACGGTTGTTGCAGATGATGGGACATTAAGTGATTTCCTTTCAACTGCAATTTTTGCAGAGGGAGTAGAAAAAGGATTTCAACTTGCTGATGAATTCCAAGCAGAAGTGATTGTCATAAAAAAAGATAAATCAGTTCTGATTTCAAAAGGATTAGAAAATAAACTTACAATAAATGATGATAGTTTTTCAGTTTCGGTGATTGAATGAAAAAACTTATAACTAAAAAAGATTTAATATTGCTCTTTGTGGTACTTGTGGTAGGTGTCGTTGGAATTGCTTTTATGAATTCTGCTGACACAGGCAAAAATGTGGAGATAATCGTTGACGGAAAAACAACAGAGATTATTTCCCTTGATGAAACTTATGAAAAGCAAATCAATGGAGTTGTGGTTTGTTGCAATAAGGGCGAGGTTTATATTAAAGAATCTGATTGTCCTGATAAGGTTTGCATAAGAAGTGGACGGATTTCAAAATCTGGTGAAAGCATTATCTGTGCACCTAACAGGGTTGCGATAAAAATTGATGGTAAAAAAGGCAATATGCCTGATGCTATAACAGGGTGAGTGAATGAGAAACGAAAAAATTAAAAGAATAACATTCACAGCTCTTATGACAGCCATTGCAGTTGTGTTGTCGTTTGTGGAAAGTCTTTTGCCTACAGCATATTTTATGCCACCGGGCAGCAAGCTGGGACTTTCAAATATACCTGTAATGTTTTCTGCATCGAAATTAAGTGCTGCTGAAACATTACTTATAGTTTTTGCAAAATCTGTATTTGTGTTTATAACAAGAGGCTTCACAGCCTTTTGTATGAGCCTTGCAGGTGGAATACTCAGTGCATTATGTATGATTTTCATATTCAGAAAAGCAAAGGGCTTTGGATGTATGGGAATCGGTGTTTTATCGGCACTTTGTCATAATGCAGGACAATTAATTGTATCGTTTTTTCTGGTGCAGACAACTGCCATTGTGGGATATGCTCCCGTATTGCTTGTGGCATCAGTTTTTACAGGAATATTAACCGGCACAGTATTAAAAATATCAATGCCGTATTTTTCTAAACTAATAAAGGTTAGGGTGATAGAGAAGTGAAGCAACGAATAAAAGTTAAAGGACTTTTAAAAGCTGTAAAAAAAGGTCGTGGTGGTGTGAGTATTGCCCATCACAAGAACACTGCGGGTATGCGAGTTATAAGAATTCCGACACCGCCCTTTGTGCAGATAGCTATGACTCAGGGTATCGGTGCATCGTGTACACCTGTAGTTAAAGTTGGGGACTATGTTAAGCTTGGTCAGCTT
>JAZOWH010000221.1:0-2081 GCA_045659165.1 Candidatus Fimenecus sp.
GTTGACGGAATAATCATTGACGGTCATTCTGCAGTTGATGAATCTGCTCTTACAGGTGAAAGTATTCCTGTTGACAAATCTGTTGGTGATAAAGTATCATGTGGCACAATAAATCAGTCAGGCTTTATTAAATGCGAAGCCTTGCGAGTTGGTGAAGATACAACTCTTTCACAGATTATAAAAATGGTCAGCGATGCTGCGGCTACAAAAGCTCCTGTTGCGAAAATTGCTGATAAAGTTTCAGGTATATTTGTCCCTGTTGTAATCACAATCGCAGTTATTGCTACAATTGTGTGGTTGATTTCAGGGCAAAGCTTCGGTTATGCTCTTGCTCGTGGAATTTCTGTGCTTGTTATCAGTTGTCCTTGTGCATTGGGACTTGCAACGCCTGTTGCTATAATGGTTGGTAACGGTGTGGGAGCTAAAAACGGAATTCTTTTCAAAAATGCAGTTTCACTTGAAGAAACAGGCAAAGCTAATATAGTAGTCCTTGATAAAACGGGTACAATAACAACGGGACAACCAACAGTTACGGATATAATTCCAATCAACTCAACAGAAAATGAACTATTGAGTGTTGCTTATTCCCTTGAAATAAAAAGTGAACATCCACTTGCAAAGGCTATTGTCAAAAAGGCTGACGAGATAAATCTTTCTGCAACAGATGTGGAGAATTTTGTTTCTCTTGCAGGTAACGGAGTTCAGGGTGCTATCAATAATAAGGCTTTTTATGGCGGAAATTTAGCGTTTATCAGCACAAAGGTGACTGTTGATAAAGAAACGATAAAAACGGCTGAAAACCTTGCTGAGAGCGGAAAAACACCACTGTATTTTGCAAGTGATGAAAAACTCTTTGGTATAATCGCAGTTGCGGATGTAATAAAAGAAGACAGTCCAAAAGCCATAAAGGAATTACAGAATATGGGCATAAAAGTTGTTATGCTCACAGGGGATAACGAAAAAACTGCCAATGCAATCGGTGCACAGGCAGGTGTTGATGAAATTATTTCAGGTGTTATGCCTGATGGTAAGGAAAAGGTTATTCGTAAACTTAAAGACCA
The DNA here is from genome assembly GCA_045659165.1 of Candidatus Fimenecus sp. Classification (GTDB taxonomy): domain Bacteria; phylum Bacillota; class Clostridia; order Oscillospirales; family Acutalibacteraceae; genus Fimenecus. The sequence continues at coordinate 1,062 of JAZOWH010000221.1, forward strand.
AGGCAAAGTCATTATGGTAGGTGACGGAATTAACGATGCACCTGCACTTACTCGTGCAGATATCGGTATGGCAATTGGTGCAGGTACAGATATTGCCATTGATTCAGCGGATATTGTACTTATGAAAAGCCGACTTTCTGATGTGACATCTGCTATCAGATTAAGCCGAGTGACACTTAAAAATATCTATGAAAACCTGTTCTGGGCATTTTTCTATAATGCAATCGGAATCCCACTTGCAGCAGGTGTTTTCGTGAATATTTTCGGTTGGGAGTTAAATCCTATGTTTGGTGCTGCTGCAATGAGCTTGTCATCATTCTGTGTTGTGACAAATGCTTTGCGACTTAATTTCAAGGACATTCACAACAGTAAAAAAGATAAAAAAATCAAATTTAAATATAAGGAGAAAAAACCTATGGAAATCACAATGAAAATTGAAGGTATGATGTGTCCACATTGCGAGGCTAATGTGAAGAAAACACTTGAAGGAATTGCAGAAGTACGAGAAGCAATCGTAAGCCACAAAGATGGAACAGCAATCGTAACTCTCGATGCCGATGCATCACGCGAAACACTCAAAAAAGCAGTTGAAGAACAGGGCTATAAAGTAATCGAATAATATAAAAAGAGGTATTCAAACGAATACCTCTAATTTTTTACTTAATATCATTTATATCATATGGTGTACGCTGATACACAAAGTAGTTAAGCCAGTTCTGGAATAAAAGGCTTCCTGGTCCACGCCATGTGAGTGGTGGTGTCAACTGTGTGTCATCATTAGGGAAATAATTGTATGGGAGTTTAATATCAAGTCCTCTATGTAAATCCCTGAAATATTCACGAGCAAGTGTATCACTATCGTATTCACTGTGACCTGTGCAATAGAAATTTCTGCAATCCATATCGGCCACAAGGTGAACACCTGAAATTTCAGAATATGAAAGAATCTGCAGTTCTTTTACAAGTGCGATATCTTCTTTTTTAGTTTCTGTGTGTCTTGAATGTGGCACATAGAAAACA
>JAZOWH010000222.1:0-7516 GCA_045659165.1 Candidatus Fimenecus sp.
CATCACTTGTATCAATTATATTTTCAGATATTTTTTCTTCTCTCTCAAACTGAAAAGAAACATCTTCTGTTTTTCTCATATTCTCACTCTATTCCATTTGCTATTTCACAAATTCTTTTTAATCTATGATTTACACCTGAACGTGAAAGAGGTGTACTTAACATATCACCTAGCTCACGCAAAGAAGTGTACGGATTTTCTAATCTTATTTCTGCAAGTTCTTTCAAATCATCTGACAGATATGAAAGCCCCACAGTGTTTTTTATATGCATTATTGCATCAACCTGTTTTTGTGAAGCGCCTATTGTCTTATCAAAATTAGCGTTTTCAAAATTCAACTTTCTATTGACATTATTACGCATATCTTTGTACATCTTAACTCCCATCACTTCCAATGATGAGTTAAACGCGCCCATAACGGTTAATAAGTCCTCAATCGATTCACTTACCTTAAAATAAATAATGTAGTTTGAGTTTCTAGTTATACTTTTAGGCTCAACATTCAACTCATCATAATCGTTAATGAAAAGTTTCAAATCACGACTTAAATTAAGATAAGGTACTACAAATTCAAGATGGTAATTTTTATTTGGGTCATTAACTGTGCCACAAGTTAAAAATGCACCCTTCAAGAATGCAACCTTACAACATTCATCAGTCATATTGCTCCAATTTAGTCTTGAAGTACCTGTCTTTTTATCATAACCAAAAGTTTCAAGAACTTTAAGTCTGTCTTCTTTATTTTCTATCTCTACCTTAAATTTACCTGCATCAGATTTTATAAAATTTGGTTTAACTCCGCAAACAGTTTTCATTAATTCAGCATACTTCTCCGCTACACCCTCATGCTCTGTCAAAAGAGATATTTCATAATATGAAAAAGCTCTTGAAAAAAGCATCATACCGTATGCAAAGGAATGAAGACAACAACTGTTTTCTATTTCCGCAGATAATATTTCATTTTTTACATTTGATGAAAATGACATATTAAAAATCCTTTATCTTTCAATGTCCCTGTGATACACAGAAACCATATACCCATTATCTTTTATTGCATTATATAAAATTTCTGCAAAAACAACTGAACGATGTTTGCCACCTGTACATCCTACAGAAATTGTAAGCTGACTCTTGCCTTCACCTATATATAAAGGCACAAGATATGTAACTAAATCTGTAAGTTTTGGTTGAAGATTTTTTGCTTCATCAAAGCCCATTACATAGTCACGAACCTGTGCATCCAATCCCGTTTGTGACTTAAGCTCGGGAATATAAAACGGATTAGGCAGACAACGAACATCAAAAAGCAAGTCAGAATCCTTTGGTGAACCATATTTGAATCCAAAAGAAACAACACTAATTTTCATTGTTCTTGTAACATCATCTATAAACAATTTTGCGATTCGCTCTTTAAGCTGTGCTGTTGAAAGAAATGATGAATCTATTACATAATCGGCAATATCCCTTGCTTTATTAAGCAGTAAACGTTCTTGTGCAATAATATCCTGCATAGATTTTGATGAATCTGCAACTGAAAGTGGATGTTTTCTACGAGTTTCCTGATATCGACGCAAAAGAACATCATTATCAGCATCCATGAATAAAATCTTATATTCGCAATTCATATTCTGCAAATTATCAAGAGCAGAAAAAAGATGAGAAAAAGCCTCTCCAAGGCGAACATCAACGGCAATTGCAACTTTTTCTCGTATTTCTGCAGAATCATTAAGAATCTGCACAAATGAAGGTATAAGTTCAGGTGTCATATTATCAACGCAGAAAAAACCGATATCTTCAAGAGAATTCATTGCTCTTGATTTTCCCGCACCTGACATACCCGTAACAATTACAAGTTGCATAACCCTTTCTCCTTTATTCCCCTATTATCTTAACTTCAGTTTCAAGTGTTACTCCAAATTTTTCTTTAACAATGCTTTGAACATTATGAATAAGTGTTATAACATCCGTAGATGTTGCACCACCTTTATTTATAACAAAACCTGCATGTTTTTCACTTACCTGTGCACCACCGACAGTATATCCCTTAAGACCACTTTCTTCTATAAGTGCACCTGCAAAATACCCTTCAGGTCGTTTAAAAGTACTACCTGCACTTGGGAATTCAAGAGGTTGCTTATCTTTTCTTTTCTGCAACTTGTCATCCATAGCTGCTTTTATATCAGCCTTATCTGCTTTCGTAAGCTTAAGGATTGCAGATGTGATTGTATAGCCATTTTTTGTATATGCACTGTGACGATACCCTAACCCAAGGTTATCCTTTGATAATTCACCCGAAATGCCTTTATCGTCAATATGGTTTACAGAGTAAAGAACATCTTTCATTTCCCCACCATAAGCACCTGCATTCATATAAATGGCACCACCCACATTACCAGGAATACCATAAGCAAATTCAAGACCTGAAAGTGAATTTTCAAGAGCAAACATACAAATTGATTTTAACGATGCACCAGCTTCGCAATAAATTGTTGTTTCATCAAGCAATTTAACTTGCGACATCTGTGAACCGACTTTTATTACAACACCATCAATACCATTATCAGTAACAAGAAGATTTGAACCGTTACCGATAATCAAAGGCTTAATACCTTTTGAATAACAGTAGGAAATAATCTTTCCGAGTGTATCAACAGAATCAGGTGTAATGAGAAGACTTGCATTACCGCCACATTTGAATGTTGTATATTTTTTCATAGGTGCATCATATTCAATTTTTGCACCAAGATTTTCAGCAAATAACGCAATTTCTTTATACACGCTTTTTCCTACTTTCATTAATAATTTTGCCAGATGTCAATTTCGTGAGATTTTGGCTCATAACCCTCATCCATTCCAAGCTGATGAAGAAGTTCACGAGCTGCATTATAACCCATTTTCTTCTGTCTGTTATTCATAGCAGCACATTCAATAATAACAGCAAGGTTACGACCAGGTTTTACAGGAACTACTGTCAATGGAATCTTAACATCAAGAATGGTTATGTATTCATTATCAAGGCCCATTCGGTCATACACCTTTGAGCTGTCCCATGGTTCCAACTGAATAACCATATTGATTTTCTCAGTAAGTTTAACAGCACCCATACCAAAAAGACGGCGTGCATTTATAATACCTATTCCTCGAAGCTCAATAAAATGACGAATATTATCAGGTGCAGAACCCACAAGAGTTTTCGCAGATGCTTTTCTTATTTCGACAGCATCGTCCGCAATAAGACGGTGACCACGCTTAATAAGTTCAATTGCAGTTTCACTCTTACCAACACCGCTGTCACCAACAATAAGAACACCTTCACCATAAACTTCAACAAGAACACCATGGCGAGTAATACGAGGTGCAAGTGCTGTACCAAGGAAATAAATAAGAGTTGACATACTCGCAGATGTTGCTTCTGCAGTTCTGATAATTGGTACACGATATTTCTGGGCACACTCAACCATTCCTTCAAGAGGTTCAAGGCTTCGTGTAATAATTACAACAGAAGGTTGTTTACTGAAAAGTCGTTCAAAACATTCAAGCTGTTGTTCTTTACTGAATGATTTAATAAACTCAAACTCAGAAAAACCAAGATACTGAACACGAGCAGGGTCAAAATATTTATCGTTACCTGCAAGAATAAGTCCCGGTCTGTTAACTTCCTGAGAAGTTATTGTGATTTCAGATGCATCACAGGGTAAATATATTGTTTCAAGACCAAATTCATTGATAATTTTTTCTAATGTTACAGAATAGTTAGATGCCAAAACGCATATCTCCCCTTTATAAAAACATATTTAAGTTATTATATAACATTCTATTTAATTTTCCAATAGTTTTTTAAAAATTTTTTATAAAATCGAACCCGACAGGATATTTCCCGTCGGGTTCTTTAAATTTACGAAAATACGTTATTTCATATTTTCTTCATATGACTTAATCATCTTTTTAACCATCTGACCGCCGACAGAACCTGCCTGCTTTGAAGTAAGGTCACCGTTATAGCCCTGCTTAAGGTTTACGCCAACTTCAGAAGCTGCTTCCATCTTGAAACGGTCGAGAGCTTCACGAGCTTCAGGTACTACGTTCTTATTACCTCTTGACATCTGAATACACCCCTTATCAATTAAGTTTTTATATCAATTGCGTTTGCAGTAGTAGTTTGAACAATTCAGATGTTTTTATTATTGATAATTTTTGTTAATTCGACACGTAATCACGTAACGATAAAAACTCATATCCCTGACTTCTCGCTTCATCAATTATTCGTCCAAGTGCATTTGCATTATCAGGAGAAACGGAATGCAAAAGTATGACTGCACCGAGATGAAGTCTCGAAATCACTTTATCATAGGCATACTGCTCCCCTTTTTGGTTATTTAAGTCCCAATCAGCGTATGCCAATGACCAGAAAACACTTGTATAGCCTAAAGAATCCACGGTTTTTAATGCTGTTTCGGTATATTCACCCATTGGAAATCTGAAATACGGCTCTGAGTATTTAAAATTTTCTTTCAGATATTGTTCCATACTACGAATTTCTTGTGTCATCTGTTCAGTAGAAATCTCTGCAAATGAGGGATGATTCACAGAGTGATTACCTACTATATGACCTTCACTTATCATTCTTTTGATAAGGTCAGGATTTTCTTTTACCTGTGGCAGAGTGCAGAAAAATGCAGCAGTTACATTCTTTTCTTTCAACACATCAAGGATTTTTTCTGTATATCCGTTTTCATACCCACAGTCAAATGTTAGATAAATTACTTTGTCTTTTGACTTTGTATCGAGACAAAACGCATTAAAATTGTTTTCTTCAAAATAATTTTGATTATTTATCGATATCTCATTTGCCTTTCCGTCTTTTGCTACACCATAACTGTGAGATTTTTTCTCGTTCACATTCTGTGCCATTGGTTCAGGCAAAACAGAGGTTTCAGGTGAGTCTACACCATCTTTTGTTGACATTGTTGTATCGTTTATATTATCGTCTTTCGTAATAATCGTACAAGAAGTCAGTAAACATATAATAATTATTGCACAAATTACTTTTGTAATGCTTTTCATCTGTGCTTACCTTAGTTCATCATCTTGTTAACACTGTCTACTACATCATTTACAGTAGTCATAGCCTTTTTAGCAGTCTTCTTCATCTTCTTTTTAGTAGATTTATCAGACATTGTGCCTGTCATAGCCATTGCCGCTGTACCTGCAAGCATACCAGCACCTACAACCTTGCCAATTTGTTTTTTATCCATTATTATTCCCCTTTCTTTCGTATTTTGCTCATTTATTTTTAATGAGCAATAATATTTTTTGAAAGAAAGTAAAAAAAATTATCAAATTCTATTTTAAATTATTTCTAAAAATGTTATACTTTTATTTAGAAAAATTTTTAAAAATCAGGTGATTTTATGACATTAAATATTGTAATGGTTGAGCCAGAAATTCCACAGAATACAGGAAATGTGGCTCGTACTTGTGCCGCAACAGGTGCAAGACTTCATCTTGTGGGTAAAATGGGATTTACTCCTGACGATAAAAAGTTAAAACGAGCAGGACTCGATTACTGGTATTTGCTTGATATTACATATTACGACACTATGGAAGAATTTTTCGAGAAAAACCAAGGTGGAAATTTCTTCTATTTTTCAACAAAAGCACAAAAAAGACATTCTGATGTTTCATATCCAGATAATACATATCTCGTGTTCGGTAAAGAAACTGCAGGACTTCCTGAAAAACTGCTTTTTGAAAATGCAGACAAATGTGTGCGTATTCCAATGATTGACGAGGCAAGAAGCCTTAACCTTTCAAATGCCGTAGCAATCGGTGTTTATGAAACACTCAGACAATGGGATTACCCTACACTTCTTGAATCAGGTGAATTGAGAGATTATAACTGGGCAGACCAACAATAATTGCATCAAATTTTTATTGACATTCAATCAAAATAAGTATAAAATATATATAATATTGTAAAGCGTTGAGAAAGAACGACGGATAAGTTGAATTTGCAGAGAGATTTCGGTTGGTGTGAGAAATCATTTCGGTATCCTGAGACCACTTTCGAGCATTGGTGAAAACGGTTTTACTGATTAAGCCAATCGTATTGACTGCGTTAAAGTCTTTTGAGTGGCAGAACATTTTTGTTTTGCAATACGGGTGGAACCGTGGAATGTTATATTTATAGCATTTCATCCTGTTTTAGGGATGGAATGCTTTTTTATTTTATAATTTATCATAAAGGAGATATATTACTATGATTAAGGTAACACTTAAAGGCGACGTTATTAAGGAATACGAAGCTGGTACTACTGTTGCAGAAATTGCTAAATCTATCGGTATGGGTTTATACAAATCTGCTTGTGGTGCAAAAATCGACGGAAATTACTGCGATTTAAGAACTGCAGTCAATGAAGACTGTGCTCTTGAAATCGTTACATTTGATGAAATTGAGGGTAAAAAGACATTCTGGCATACTGCTTCTCACATTATGGCTCAGGCTGTTAAGAGACTTTATCCTAATACAAAACTTGCTATCGGTCCATCAGTAGACAACGGTTTCTACTATGACTTTGATTCAGAGGTTTCATTTACTCCTGAAATTCTTGAGAAAATCGAAGCAGAAATGAAGAAAATCGTCAAAGAAGATTTACCTCTTGAAAAGTTCGAGTTATCCCCTGCTGATGCTCTCGCTATGATGGAAGAAAAGGGTGAAATCTATAAAGTTGAGCTTATCAACGAACACGCCGACAAGGGTGAACCAATTTCATTCTACAAGCAGGGTGATTTTACAGAACTTTGTGCAGGTCCTCACCTTATGTCAACAGGTGCAGTAAAGGCATTCAAGCTCACAGCTTGTACAGGTGCTTACTGGAGAGGTAATGAAAAGAACAAGATGCTCCAGAGAATTTATGCAACTGCATTCCCAAAACAGGCTGCACTTGACGAACATCTTGCTCAGCTTGAAGAAGCAAGAAAACGTGACCACAACAAGCTTGGTCGTGAACTTGAACTCTTCACAACAAACGAACTTATCGGTCAGGGTCTTCCTATTATGCTCCCTAAGGGTGCAAGAATTATTCAGTTGCTCCAGAGATTCGTTGAAGACGAAGAACAGAAGCGTGGTTGGTTACTCACAAAAACACCATTTATGGCAAAGAGCGATCTCTATAAGGTTTCAGGTCACTGGGACCACTATCGTGATGGTATGTTTGTACTTGGTGATGCTGACAAGGCTGAAGCAGAAGGTGAAGAAATTTTTGCACTTCGTCCTATGACTTGCCCATTCCAGTATCAGGCATATCTTAACCGTCCTCGTTCATACAGAGATTTACCATTAAGATATAACGAAACATCTACTCTTTTCCGTAACGAAGCATCAGGTGAAATGCATGGTCTTATCCGTGTTCGTCAGTTCACAATTTCAGAAGGTCACTTAATGTGTACTCCTGAACAGCTTGAAGAAGAGTTCCAGGGATGTCTTGAACTTGCTATTTATATGCTTAAGACTCTT
>JAZOWH010000223.1:0-4372 GCA_045659165.1 Candidatus Fimenecus sp.
TGTGACTATTCCATCTCATCTTCGTGGTAAAGAGTTATGGTTCTCACTTAAAACTGCTGCCGAAATTATTGTTAAGGTAAATGGCAAGTATGTTGGTGGTGTTGACCCTAACCGTGACAGAATTCTTTTAAGTCCATATATCAAGTCGGATTCTCTTCATTTTGAAATGGAAGGCTATAACCGTTCAAAACCTGATGACGAGAGAAACCCTGAATCACTTTCAGTTCGTGGATGCCGTCAGATTTTTGAAGGTGCATATCTTGCTACTATCAACCATACAGTTCTTGATTTGGTTTATGACCTTGAACTTTTACTTGATATTGCAAAAAGTGAACTTTTCAACGAAGATTATCGTAGTTTCCTTAATCGTGAAATCAACAATGCACTTAATCTTATTGACTTTGACGATTTTAAGACAGAAGATGTTGCAAAGGCTAAGAAATATGTTGATGATGTAATCTATGCAAATGATGACTACAAGGGTAATGGTGATGTGGCACTTATTGCTCATTCACACCTTGATATTGCATATTATTGGAGAAGAATTCACTGTGTACAGAAAAATCTTCGTACAATTCTTATCCAGTTGCGTCTTATGGACAGATATCCTGACTTTAAGTACACTCATACACAAGCTTATACATATGAAATGCTTGAAAAGTATTATCCCGATGTGTTTGCAGAATTAAAAGAGAAAATTGCAAAAGGACAGTTTGAACCTGTTGGTGCTATGTATGTTGAGCCTGACTGCAATATTCCTTGTGCAGAAAGCCTTATCCGTCAGTTTATGTATGGTCAGCATTATTTCCGCGAAAAATTCGGAAAAACAATTAAAAACTGTTGGTTACCTGACGTTTTTGGTAATAGCTGGATTTTACCACAGATTCTTAAAAAGAGTGGCGTAGACTACTTTGTTTCAAACAAAAAGTCAACTTGGAATGATACAAACAGATTCCCACATAACAACTTTATCTGGAAAGGTATTGATGGTAGTGAGGTTTATGCTTGTGTACCACCAACACACTTTATAACTTGGAATATGCCATCACAGATTCAGGAAAACTGGGAAGCATATCAGGATAAGAATCAGGGTGGACAAACTATGTCTATGTTTGGTTATGGCGATGGCGGTAGTGGTTGTACTGAAGAAATGATTGAGGTTATGCATCGCTTCAATAAACTCTCAATTATGCCAAAAACAGAGCATATCAGTGGTCAGGAATTCCTTGAGAAAAACCTTAAAGATAATAAAAATCTTTCTAAATGGGACGGGGAACTTTATCTTGAAATGCATCGTGGTACATTTACTACAAAATCAAAGATGAAGAGATATAACCGTCAGCTTGAATATAAACTTCGTGAAGCAGAGATTCTCTCAACTCTTCGTCATTTGAAGGGTGCAAAATATCCTCGTGAAGAAATTCGTGATATTTATAAAAAGTTGCTTATAAATCAATTCCACGATATTCTTCCTGGCAGCCATATCACACCTGTTTATCGTGATGCTATGGCTGATTACGAAGAAATTGAACAGAGATTAAATAAAATTATCGGTACTGGTGAACAGTATTTTAACTCACTTAACTTCCCACGTACACATCTTACATTTATACCGGATGAAATGGGTGATAGTGTCCGTTATGGCCAGAAGGGTAATTGGGTAATTCCAAACATGGCTCCACTTTCTTGTGGTGAAATTCGCAAGGATGAATACAATGAAGAATGGCTTACAATTGGTGAAAAAGTTGTAACTCCGTTCTATGAAATTACATTTAATACTGATGGTAGTATCGAAAGTCTTTATGACAGAGAACTTCAGCGTGAATGGGTGAATGGTGAGTTCAATAAACTTAAACTTTATAAAGATAACCCTGGTGTTTATGATGCTTGGGACATTCTTCCTAATTACACAGATCGCGAAGTTGATGTGAAAATTCTTTCACCACTTAAGACAATCGAGAAGAATTCAGAAGTTGTATCTTTTGCTTGTACTCTTGGTACAGAAAAGAGTACTTGGAAGCGTATTATCCGAGTTTTCCGTCGCAGTCGAGGTATTGAAGTTGAAAATATTGTTGACTGGAACGAAAAACACGTACTTGCAAAAGCTCAGTTCGACTGTAATGTGCTTACACGAAAAGCTGTTTGTGATACAAGTGCAGGTTTCGTTGAAAGAGAAACTCACAGAAATACAACGTGGCAACAGGCTCGATTTGAGGTTTGTCACCATAAATGGGTTGATATGGCAGAAACTGATGGTGGTATTGCTCTTATCAACGATTCAAAATACGGTGTTGGACTCCTTGAAAATTCAATGAGTTTAAGCCTTCTTCGTGCAACAATTCGCCCTGACGTCACAAGTGACCTTGGTCATCACGAATTCGCATATATGATTTACCCACACGGTGATGATTTTGTGAAAGCAGAAATCAATAATATTGCTTTTGAATACAATATTCCAATTGGTAAGGCAGACCTTACTTGTGAAAATTCATTTGGTGAACTCTATATGCAGACAATGAAGATGAGTGAAAAAGACCATATGATTGTTGTTCGTCTTTCTGAACAGAATGGTAAGCGCGGCAGAATCAAACTTGGTGGCAAGGTTAAAATCCTTAACTTCCTTGAGGATGTTGTTGATGTTACCGATACAATTGAATACAAACCATTTGAAATTATCACAATCGGTATCAATGCATAATAGGTGATAAAGCAGATATAAAATAAAAAAGAGAGGTTTTCTAACCTCTCTTTTTTGTTTGAATTTCTTATTTTGTTCTAACTGATGCGATATATTTTGCCATATCACCAACAGTTTTATAATCAACAAAATCAGTTGCTTTAAGGTCAACGCCGAAAACTGTCTTTACATCAGTTACAAGACACATTGTGTCGAATGAACTCATTTCAAGATCAGCTCTAAAATTGTCTTCAGGGGCAATATTTTCGACTTCCACATAGTTTTCAAGGATTTCAACAAGCTGTGTGAACTCTTGCATTCTGGTTTACCGTTCCTTTCTGCATCTGTAAGTGCAATTTCATTTAAAATTTCGCCGACTGTAATGTCAGGGTTTTCAGCACCCATAACAAGTGCTTTTTCGATTTTTGTATAGAGAATACGAAGGTCATATTCTGACTCAGGCTCTTTTCTGTATTCAAAACAGAAATCAAGACCGTTATCCTGTTTTCTATGTCTGATTGTAACATAGAGAGGAATCATTGTAGAGCCATTGTTGTACCAGATGCTCTTTGCAGTCTTTTCCATTTCTTCGTCAATATATGTACTCTTCATAAGTGGCTGATATGAAAGGCCAAAGCTGTCATATGTTGAGTCAGATTTTGAACTCTCAGGCATTGACTTATGTCTTTCTTTAAGAGTTTCCATGAAACTTAAGCTTGCATGCTGATACATTTCATTCTGAACATCAGAAATCTTCTGTACTGCACCAACGAATGTTTCTTCAGGCTTAACGATACTTCTCATAGGTAAGAAGTTGATACGAAGACCGCCTGATTTCTTTTCAGCAATTGTACCACGACGGTTGATAATCATTTTGAAAGAAACGTCTTCCTGATTATCGTTAAAACATGAAAGACCTGTACGGACACCCATTGAAAGTACAGCAAAGATTGAAAGATTTTTGTCAGCACAGAGCTTCATAACTTTATCGCTGTCTTCTGCACTCATACTCATATTGAAAATGTCAGCATCAGGAAGTCCTGAATGAATGTCAGCATATCTTTGACCAGGATTCTTTTCCTGCTGATGTTTAAGACGATTGTCAATCATAAAGTCAGTAAAGATTGGTTCAGTTGCCTTTGCAAGTGAATCGTACCAATACTGTCTGTCGATTTCATGTTGTTCTGATTCCTGATATTCAAGTTCCTTTTCGAGAACAGGGATATATGGTCTCATTGGCTTTGGATAAGCTGTACCCTGAGTCTTGCTCTTGTAGATTTCAATAACATCATTCAAGAACATTTTAACTGAATAAGCATCCATAGCAAGGTGATGGAATCTTATGAAAAGTCCGTGATAATCATCCTTGAACTTAACAATAGCAATCTTGTGGATTTCACAGTTGTACATCGGAATATTCTGTCTTGAAATCTTTGTAAGTTCTTCTTCAGCTTCTTCGAATGTCTTGTGGCTGTAATCCCATTCTTCGATAACGAGTTCACTCTTTTCAGTAACATATTGATGAAGAGCGAGCTTTTTCTCCATTGTGAAGCGAAGACGCATAGTGTCACAACGCTCAATTGCTTCATAAATGGATTCTTTTATAATGTCAACATTCATTTCACCCTGCCAGTAGTAACCGCAACCGATGTTGTTAACAGGATATCCTGAACCGTATTTGAGTGACATTAAGAA
>JAZOWH010000224.1:0-4230 GCA_045659165.1 Candidatus Fimenecus sp.
AATGGAACTTTGTGACTTGGGTGACGTTGTTAAGGGTTGTGGCTTCGGCGTATTCACATCTGCTCTCGAAGCAGGTGGTGCAGTTTACTGTATTACAGCTAAAAATGCAGTCAATACTCTTACAAGAAAAGAAATTGACAAGCTCACAGAATTTGTTCGTGGTATCGGTGGTAAAGGACTTGCATTTGCTCGTCTTATGCCTGATGGACTTGCATCTTCATTTGCAAAATTCCTTACAGAAGACGAAATGACTGCTCTTCTTAACAAAGCAGGTGCAGAAACAGGTGACGTTGTTCTTATCGTTGCTGATACAAAGAAAAACAGCGTTCTTTCAGTTCTTGGCGCACTTCGTCAGGAAGTTGCAAAGAAACTCGACATCATTCCAGCTGACAAATTCAATCTTCTCTGGATTACAGAATTCCCATTCTTCGAGTGGGATGAAGAAGCACAGACATTCGTTGCTATGCACCACCCATTCACTTCACCTATGGATGAATGCTTGGAATATCTTGAAACAGACAAAGCACAGGTTCGTGCAAAGGCTTATGACCTTGTTCTTAATGGTGTTGAATTGTCATCAGGTTCAATCCGTATTACTGACCCTGCACTTCAGAAGAGAATGTTCACTCTTCTTGGTCTTTCTGACGAAGAAGCTTATGAGAAATTCGGTTTCTTGACAGATGCATTCCGTTTCGGACCTCCTCCACACGGTGGTATGGGTATCGGTCTTGACAGACTTGTAATGCAGATGATTGGTGCTGATTCACTTCGTGACGTTATCGCATTCCCTAAACTTCAGAATGCAAGTGAACCAATGACAGAGTGCCCATCACCTGTTGATACACTTCAGCTTGACGAACTCGGAATTGCTGTTAAAGAAGTTGCAGAAGAGGAATAATCTATGAAAAAAATCACAAGACAACTGAATACTTTGATTGTTTCAGCTGTTTTGTGCTTCGGTTTTTCCACAACTGCATTTGCTGAAAATACAATCAAGTATTCAAATGAATTGACAGTTACTCCAATCCGTGTTTTCTTCGCAGTCCTCATAATTCCCGCATTTATCGTAATGGAAATCGCATTTGAGAAGATTCGTGAAAAACGAGTTGAAAAGCGAAACAAGAAATACGGAAAAACAAAAGAATAATAAAAAAATAAACCTCGGTGTTAAAACCGAGGTTTTTATTTTGTCTATTTTTATTTCAAAATATTATAAACAGCAGGGATAAACCAGCCTAAAATCACAGGCACAAGGAATGCAAAACCTATTGATGTAAGAAGTGTAAGACCCATTTTTTCAAGTCTTGCACCAACGAAGAATATTCCGTACCAAGGTGTTATGAGCGCTTTGTTCAACTTCTTATCGTTATTTACAAGATAATTGTCTTTAAGCATCATAACATCTTCAATCTGTGGGAAAAGATTTGTAAGGAATGAAATACCGAAATAAAGACAAATCCAAGCAAAAATATCTTCGTACTTAGCAAAGTAGATAATTGCTGTTGAACCATAAGAAAGTGTTAAAAATCCAAGCATAAAGTTCATAAAGAAAGGAATAAAACAGATATCAAAACTTGGACCTTTTCTCTTGATTAACTGATGGTCAACGTGAGAAAGCATTTCGTTGAACTGTATAACTCTTTCATCCTCAACAATGATTTTTGCACTACGGCAAACCATATGCCCAAAGAACGCGTGAAGAATAGCACCTGGAAGTGTAAGCACTTTAACTATTGTATATATAATACTCATATTATGTCAAACCTCCCACTTTCAACAAGCTCTTTAAGAGTTACTTTTCCTGCAGTAAAATCAGTAACATCACTTGAGAATTCAATTGATGCATCACCATATGATTCAATTTCAAGTTCAAGGGCTTCAAACGCTTCCTTGTCACCTGTTGCATAAGCAAGAACAGCATACAAATCTCTTGTCTGAATTGTAAGGCCACCTGTCATTGAAAGGTTGTCATATGCCTTACCTGCCATTTCGTAAGCCTTTTGGAGGTCATCCTGCATAATATAGTTGAGTGTCTTCTGAATCTGAAGAACGTAACCATACTGCATAACATAACTGTCACCGTCAGGAAGATTACTTAAAACTTCAAGACCTTCGTCGCAAAGAGCAAGTGCCTTTTTGTAATCTTTATCACGCAAACGATAAATAGTAGCCATCGCAGCATACCAGTCAGGAGTCTCATTATTGATTTCTTTAAGCTCCATTACAACCTGTTCAGCCTTCTGGAACTCACCCATTTTTGCATAAGTGCTTGCAAGCAATGAGCTTACAAGAGTTTTCATATACAATGATGAATCGGCAGTTTCCTGAAGATATTTTGCAATAGTTGCATCATCTTTTCCTGCCTCTTGTGCTGCAGCATATTTATACATACTGAGCCAAGCATCATCACAGATATATTCAGTTTCTGTACCATCAGGAGTAAAACCTTTTTCGGTTTCATCATAGTATTCTGTACCCCTGATATAAATCTTTTTACCCTTAAGATTATCAAGCGCAGCAATAATCTTATCATAGGTTTCATCATTTACTTTCTCATACTGACCGATATATTTCTGTGCTACCATAGCAGAAGCCTGCATTCTCTCTATCTCGTCAAGAATATCGCTTAAATCCTTGAAAGTAAGAAGTTTTAAAATGCTGTCAGGAATATTATCATCAATATCAATAATTGCTGAATTCATATTCACAAGAGCGTAGTTAACAATGGCTTTTTTTCTGTAGACATTGAAATATGTCTTATCAGCACTGATGCTTTCAGCGTACTCTGCAGCATCACTATATTTGTTTACAGCAGAATAAAGTCGACCATCATCCATTGCTCTGTCACCCTGTACCATAGATGCAAATACAGGCACATTGATTGCAAAGAAGAACACAGCAGCAACAGTTATACAAGCTGAAAGAATTGCCACGATAATTCCTCTATAATCATAAGGATATTTCTCTAATGTTGCTTCACAATCTTCACAATAAGGACTGTCAGGGTCTTTTTCTGTTCCTCTTGGCTTTTCACCACAGTATTCACAGAGTTCAACCTCTTTAGCAGGTGTTTTCATGCTACGAGAAACAGTCTGTGGGTTATATCCTTCAATTTCTAAATTTTCAATTCCGTCAGCAAAGTTTTCTGCTTCACTTTTCGCCTTATCAAGTTCAGCCTTGAAAACCTTTGCAAGCTCTTCCATTTCATCCTTGATGCTTTCTGCATCAGGAGATGAACCTGAAAGTTTCTCTTTATTTTCGTCCAAGGTTATTCCTCCTTCGAGTCAAAGTCCAAATTATTCGTTTGCACCGCAGCACTTTTTGTACTTCTTACCACTACCGCAAGGACATGGGTCATTTCTGCCGACTTTTTCACCCTTTTTAACTGGGCGCTTTTTGTCGCTACCGTCAGTTTCACCATTTGTTGCAGTAATCTTTGCTGCCTGTTCACGCTTAACATCTTCTTCACTTCTGATACGGAAAAGAGTAAGTGTAGTAACAGTACCCTCACGGATAAGTGAGTTCATTTCGTCAAACATATCGTAGCTTTCCATTCTGAATGCAACAACAGGGTCCTGCTGAGCATAAGAACGAAGATAAATACCACGTTTGAGTTCGTCCATAGCATCAAGGTGGTCCATCCATCTCTGGTCAACATTATGAAGAAGAACCTTTCTTTCAAGTTCAGCCATAAGCTCTTCACCATATTCTTCATACTTTGCCATATAGATGTCCATAGCCTTGTTGTAGAAATAATCCTTGTATTCTGCATTTGTATCGAACTTTGTTTCAAGTCCTTCTTCTGCGAGATATTTAAGTTTCTTCACAAGACCTGTTCTATTCCAGTCAGCTGGTGACTGTGAGTCAGGACAATAGAAATCAACCTGTTCTGTGAAATATCCGTCATACATTTTAAGAATTGCTGAGTGGATATCATAACCGTCAAGCACCTGATTACGCTGTTCGTAAATCTTCTTTCTCTGTTCATTCATAACATCGTCAAATTTAAGGACATTACGACGAGCAGCGAAGTGATTACCTTCAACCTTTGTCTGTGCATTTTCAATTGTGCTTGAGAAAATCTTTGCCTCAATAGGAAGGTCAGCAGCACTTGGGAAAGCGTCAATGATGTTATAGAAACGGTCACCTGCGAAAAGACGGAGCAATTCGTCTTCCGCTGAAAGATAGAACTTACTGCGACCAGGGTCACCCTGACGACCTGCACGACCA
>JAZOWH010000225.1:0-1808 GCA_045659165.1 Candidatus Fimenecus sp.
ATGTTGTAAAAAACTGTGGCATTGATATGGAAACAATTCTTGAAAGTCTTCCTCCACTCAACAGATTTGCAGAACTTGTTGTTGATACTTGTGAAATTGACACAAAAGCATTTCGTGATGAAATGTTCAGACTCCGTGACGAAAGTGACAGAGAAGGTACTGGTTTAGGTCCTCTTTATTATTTTATCGGTGCTTATATGAGCATCATTGATAAAATCGAAGTGTTTGCAGAGCCAACTGATGACCCTGTTGTTTTTCAGGTTTGTTTTAATATGATTTATCGTGATGGTGATAAGAATACCATTCATTCAGGTATGCTCATCAACACCGAAACCGGTGAAATGTACAACAATGACGGAAAAGGTATGTTGGGACTTGGTTTCGACTTCAACTTTAAGGAAATGGTAATCTATACTGTTGTTGATGCTTGGACAAGAGATTTCGGATTTGCTGTTATTTATGATATTGTTGCAAACACAATCGGTGTTTATGATTATGTAACTCGCAGATATCACTTTGATTACGACGGACTTGAATGGAGGATTCAGGTTTGGAAAGGCACATACTACATCGTTACAAATGGTGCTGAAATTGGTATTTATAACCGTGTACCAGGTGAGGAAGTCGGCACATTCTATAACTGTGCAAACGATGACCAGATGATGGAAATGCAGATGAAACTTTCATATAAAGATAAAGTTCTTATCGACACTAAACCACAGACACATTGGTGGCTCACAGGTTTCCATTTAAGCGGAACAATTTATGAACCTTCATCACTCACAATGGTTTATTCAATCAAATTCCCAAATGCAGAAATGCTCAAAGCATTCACAGATGCAGTTGATAATGAAAGACATCACGATACAACATACACAGTAAAAGGCACAACAGTTACAGTTAATTGGTAATAAAAAAACTCCCTATATGGGAGTTTTTTTAATGCAGAATTCAGAATGCAGAATTCAAAATTATTGTTTATAGTCAGCAAGGAATTCTTTGAAAGCGTCCATTGCTTCGCCAAGAACACGACGTCTTGGAAGATAAACGATTCTGATATGGTCAGGTGTCGGATAATTAAAGCCTTTACCGTGCATAAGAAGGACTTTCTTTGACTTCAAGAAATCAAGAACAAGTTTTTCATCATCATGAAGATTGAACTTTTTAGCATCAAGTTTAGGGAAGATATAGAATGCAGCCTTTGGTTTTACGACAGAAATACCGTCGATTTCGCAAAGTGTATTATAAACAAATTCTCTTTGTTCATAAATTCTTCCACCCGGTAAAAGAAGCTCATCAATACTCTGCACACCACCAAGAGCAGTCTGTACAATGCTCTGTGCAGGTACATTTGAACAAAGTCGCATTGATGAAAGAAGATTAAGTCCCTCAATATAACCCTTGATTTTCTTCTTATCACCACTGATTACCATCCAGCCCACACGGAAGCCTGCCACTCTGTGTGACTTTGAAAGTCCGTTAAAGCTGATACAAGGCACATCAGGAGCCAAAGATGCAAGCGCAGTATGAGTAAGTCCATCCATAACAAGTCTGTCATAGATTTCATCAGCAAAGAGAATAAGGTCATTCTGACGAGCAACCTCAATAATTTCCTTTAAAATCTCATCACTGTACAATGCACCTGTCGGGTTGTTTGGATTGATTATAACAATACCCTTTGTATTAGGTGTAATCTTCTTTTTAATATCGTCAATATCAGGATTCCATTCGTTCTGTTCATCACAGATATAGTGAACAGCCTTACCACCTGCAAGAGTTACAGATGCAGTCCAGAGTGGATAGTCAGG
>JAZOWH010000226.1:0-5131 GCA_045659165.1 Candidatus Fimenecus sp.
TGCCCTTATATTGAAAAAAACTTTGACGATAATTGGGGGTTGCCTGATCCTACAGATAAAAGTGACGAATTTTTTATTGAAGTTATAAAAGAAATTGAATTGAGGCTATTGAACTTATAAAAATACGTTTTTAAATTTTATAAAACAAAAATGCACCGCCAGTTTCACTACGAAACTTATTTCGGTGCATTTTACTTTGAGAAAAGTTCATAGTGAATTTATGTTTGCATATTTAGTAATAAAAACTATCTTTTTTTCTACTATATAATTCACTGTAAAACTTTTCTTTTTGGGTAAATCCCTTAAATACTGTGGTTTCGGGCAAAGAAAAAGAAGCGTAACTTTGTATCAAAATTACGCTTCTTTTTTGGTTGCGGGGGAAGGACTTGAACCAACGACCTTCGGGTTATGAGCCCGACGAGCTACCAACTGCTCTACTCCGCGATATTTAACTTTGTCCTCTCAAGAGTGCTTTAATATAATACACTTGTTTTCTTGTTTTGTCAAGAGTTTTTTTGAATAAGTCGAAAATATTTCAATTACATTAATAGTATATTTGATTTTTCAAATAATTATTCAGAAAATTTTGCGAAATCTGTTGACATAGTGACACACTAGTGATAAAATGTTGTCGATACGACACAAGGATGTTTAAAGGAGATTGAAATGAAGTATTATGTTTTACAGTGTAAAGTAGATTCAACAGATTTGAAAGAAGAAAACTATGGCATGATGATTGTTAATGAGGACAATAGCAGGGAATATGTGTGCAATATCTCTGACAATATTGAGGATATGAAATTCCTTATGGACAAGATGAATGATTACAATATCGAACCATATCAGGCCAAAGAAATCATTGAGGATTTTAAATTTAACAATAAATAGAAATTTGCACTGCTTTAAGTTGTCTTAAACTTAAAGCAGTTTCTTATTTTTGTAATATTTTTCCTTGACAAGCCATAACTTTTATTGTATTATATTACAAGGTTAGCAGAGGCTAACTGTAAATTTAATCAAAATGTTAGCGTATGCTAATTTTATATAACTTTTCAGGAGAGAAATATGAATTTAAAGAACGCACAGGTAGGAATTGAATATATAATCAAGGACATTACAACGAATGATGATGAACTTGATGCCTTCCTTTTTTCACTTGGATGTTATGCGGGGGAGCCGATAACGGTTATTTCGCAGAAAAAGGGCGGTTGTATTGTTTCTATCAAAGATTCAAGATACAGTATAGATAATCAGTTAGCGCAAGCTATTTTAATATAAGTAAAAATTTAAGGAGAATGTTTTCATGAGAATTGCCTTAGCGGGTAATCCAAATAGTGGTAAAACAACAATGTACAACGGCCTTACCGGTAGAAATGAAAAGGTTGGTAACTGGGCTGGTGTTACTGTTGATAAAAAAGAAAGTCCAATTAAGAAAAGTCTTTATAACGGAAGTCAAGAGCTTATTGCAGTTGACCTTCCTGGTGCATATTCAATGTCACCATTTACAGCAGAAGAAAGTGTAACACGCGATTATATAAAAAATCAAAAACCTGATGTAATTATAAATATTGTTGATGCTACAAATTTAAGTCGAAGCCTTTTCTTTACAACACAATTGCTTGAACTTGGTGTTCCTGTTGTTGTGGCACTTAATAAGAGTGATATCAACGAAAAAAAGGAAACCGAAATTGATACAGATACATTGAGCAAAGCACTTAATTGTCCAGTTATTGAAACTGTTTCAACATCTGCCGAAGGACTTAAAGAAGTTGTTGCTCATGCTGTTGCAATTAAAGGCAAATATCAGACAGCACCTTATGCTCAAGGTCATATTGATATGACAGATAAAAAAAGTGTTGCTGATGCCGATAAAAAGCGATTCCAGTTTGTAAATGAACTTGTGAGAATGGTTGAAACAAGAAAAGTGTTCACAAAAGACAGAAACTTTCAGGATACCATTGATGATATCCTCACAAATAAATGGTTTGGTCTTCCGATATTTGCAGTCGTAATGTTCCTTGTCTTCTGGATTTCGCAGGCAGGTCCAGGCGTGTGGATTGCAGACTGGCTTGTTGGAATTCTTGAAGGAGTTCAGAGTTGGATTGCAGAATTTTTTGTAAATGCAAATCCTTTACTTTCGGCACTTTTAGTTGATGGTGTAATCGGTGGTGCAATTGCAGTTATTGGCTTCTTACCATTGGTTATGGTTATGTATTTCCTTATTGCATTGCTTGAAGATTGTGGATACATGGCACGTGCATCAGTTGTGCTTGACCCTATTTTCAAAAGAGTAGGTCTTTCAGGTAAATCAATCATTCCGTTTGTAGTTGGTACAGGTTGTGCAATTCCAGGTGTTATGGCTTGTCGTACAATCCGTGATGAGCGTGAACGCAGAGCAACAGCAATGTTGGCTCCGTTTATGCCTTGTGGTGCTAAACTTCCTGTGATTTCACTTTTTGCAGGTGCATTTTTCGGTGATGCTTCTTGGGTTGGACCTTTAATGTACTTCGCAGGTATAGTTATCATACTCGTTGGCGCATTGCTTGTAAACAGAATTACAGGTAACAAACTTAAGAAATCATTCTTCATAATTGAGTTGCCTGAATATAAAGTGCCATCATTTAAAAGAGCGTTTTTATCAATGTGTCAGCGTGGTTGGTCATATATTGTAAAGGCTGCAACAATTATCCTTCTTTGTAATACAGCAGTACAGATTATGCAGTCATTCACTTGGCAGTTTACTGTTGCAGAGTCAGCAGATGCATCAATCCTTGCATCAGTAGCAGGTCCTTTCGCATATATACTTATTCCAGTTGCAGGTGTTCTTTCATGGCAACTCGCAGCAGCTGCTATAACAGGTTTCATTGCAAAAGAAAATGTAGTTGGAACATTGGCAGTATGTTTTGCAATAACAAACTTTATTGATACAGAAGAGTTATCACTCACAGGTGGAGCAAATGAAGTTGCTACAACAATGGGACTTACAAAAGTGGCTGCACTTGCATATCTTATGTTCAATCTTTTTACACCACCATGTTTTGCAGCAATCGGTGCAATGCGTTCCGAAATGAAGAGTGCGAAATGGTTCTGGTCAGGTGTTGGACTTCAGATGGGTACAGGCTTTACAGTAGGATATCTTGTATATCAGATTGGTACATTTGTTGCAACAGGGGAGCTCGGTACCGGATTTGTTGGTGGACTTATAGCAGTTGCAGTTTTCGTTGCGATTCTCGTTGTGCTTTGTATTCGTGGAGACAAAAAGGCACAGGCAATTAAAATTCAAAGAAAAGAACAGTTGAGAATAGGGTAATGTAATATGGAAAATATATTGATTCTCGCAGTTCTTCTTTTGATTGTCGGATGTTCCGTTGCATATGTTATAAAGGAAAAGAAAAAGGGCGTAAAATGTATTGGATGCCCTAATGCAAAAACATGCTCAATGGCACAGAAACGAGAGTGCAATGGAATGTGTGACAACAATAATAGATAATTAAAAGAGGTTACATAAGTAACCTCTTTTTTTACATGGTGCGGACGATGGGACTTGAATAGTAACTTCACAATGCGAATGGGGAATCCGCATTGTGCTTTTGCCTAAAAATGATATACTATATCATTTTCTTAACGGCAAAACCCTCTCGGGTTCAAGTCCTTTAAGTATATAATATCAAAAAATAAAAGGTTACATAAGTAACCTCTTTTTATATGGTGCGGACGATGGGACTTGAACCCACAAGGAAGTAATATCCACAGGTGTCTGAGGCCTGCACGTCTGCCAGTTCCGTCACATCCGCATATTAAATTTGCTTGATAATAATATCATTTTAAGGGTTAAAAGTCAAGCGCGTTGACAGCTACTTAAAAAGAGAAACTGTCAACACACTTAACAAATATATTCACAAAACTTATTTTCCAAATTCCTTTGCAACATCTTTAAGCAATTTTTTGATTTCAAGGTGTTGTGGGCAAGCCTTTTCGCAAAGACCACATTCAATACAATCAGTTGCCTTGCCTTTTCCTGCAGTATGAACATCTTCATAATAGTATTCTGCATTCCAGTCCTTGAACTGTTTTCTGTCATTCATACAAGCAAAAATTTCAGGGATAGGGATGTTTTTAGGACATCCGTCAACACAATAACGGCAAGCAGTACAAGGAATTAAGTGCTGTGCATTCATAATCTTGCAAACCTTGTTAACTGCATCATATTCTTCTTGACTAAATGGCACAAAGTCTTTCATAAAGCTGATATTGTCGTTCATCTGGTCCATATCACTCATACCT
Source organism: Candidatus Fimenecus sp. (assembly GCA_045659165.1). GTDB lineage: Bacteria > Bacillota > Clostridia > Oscillospirales > Acutalibacteraceae > Fimenecus. The sequence continues at coordinate 4,285 of JAZOWH010000226.1, forward strand.
GAAAGCACCATGAAAATGCCCTCAAAACTTGCTGTGAAACGGATAGCATAACTTGCAGGTGAACCACCATTAAGGTCATCTAACACCTTTTTAGCCTCATCAGGGAGCTTTACAAGACTACCACCCTTAACAGGTTCCATAACAATAATTGGTTTGTTGTGTTTGCGACATACTTCATAACACTTTCTGCCTTCAACAGACTCGTCATTATAGTCGAGATAGTTGAACTGAATCTGCACAAACTCAACTTCAGGATACTCTGTAAGAATCTTATCAAGCACATCTGCTTTATCGTGGAAAGAAAGTCCAACGTGACGGATTTTACCTTCTTTTTTAAGCTCAAATGCAGTTTCATAAGCTCTGCATTGCTTGTACTTCTCAAAGTTTGTGGCATTCTGTGCGTGCATTAAGTAAAAGTCAAAATACTCAACACCACAATTCTTTAACTGCTTTTCAAAAAGTGGTCTTATCTGACTTTCTTTTTTGAAAAAGCCCTCTGATAATTTGTCAGCAAGGATATAGCTTTCTCTAGGATGGCGAGATGTAAGGCACTTTTTAAGTGTAGCCTCGTTTCTCATTTCCATATATCCGTGAGCAGTATCAAAATAATTGAAACCTGCTTGGAGGAAAGTATCAACCATCATTTTTGACTGTTCAATGTCAATAAGCGGACCTTTGCGAGGAAGTCGCATACAGCCAAAACCAAAATTCTTTTTTACTTCAGGAAAATAGTTATTCATAATAACTCCTTATTTTTTAGTACCTGTTACCTGGTACATTTTATCGTTTGAAATCGTAATATCCACATTGAAATATGGCTTGAGCATCTCTGCTAATTCATCACATT